>CAXBKM010000376.1:0-2265 GCA_963976265.1 uncultured Maricaulaceae bacterium | reverse complement strand
CGCTTTGGCCGATAATGCCTTTGCCGCTGCTGGCTTTGACGCCGCCGACCGGATTGCGGAAATGGCCCGGTTTTCCCGTGCGCTTGCCTGGTTTCTCGACTGGGAAGCTGAGCGCCGGGCGGGTGGCATAAGCGTCGTCAAGACCGAAGCCTGGGGGGCGTGGGAATTGGATGGCGCGAATTTCAAACTGACTGGCCGCGCCGACCGCATCGACCAGAATTCTGATGGCCTGCTCGATATAATCGATTACAAAACAGGTGCGGCACCGTCCCGAAAAGCCAGTGCCGCTGGTTTTGAACCGCAAGCCCCGCTCGAGGCCGCCATGGCGCGCGCGGGCGCATTCGCGGATGTGCCGGCGGCTGAAACCGATGGGCTTTACTATGTTCGCCTGTCAGGCGGAAAAGAGCCGGGCAGTGAGGCCCGCACGGACGGCCCGCTCCAGCGCGGTGCCGAGCCTGTGACGGCCATGGATTATGCCGACCAGTACGAAAAGTTACTGCGTGATCTGATCGACCTCTACGACAATCCCGAAACCGCCTATCGCTCCCAGCCGCGCGCTCAATATGTCGATGATTGGGGCGATTATGATCGCCTGGCCAGGCGTGGTGAATGGAGTGCTGTCGCAGACGAGCCAGACGGGGGCGTGTCATGAACATTATTGATCAGGCCACGCGCGCCCAGACCCAAGCTGCTGATCCGACGTCTCAAATATTTGTCGAAGCCAATGCCGGTTCGGGGAAAACGCGGGTTCTCGTCGACCGCGTCGCGCGCCTTCTTTTGGCGGGCGCGGAACCCAGTCGCATTTTATGCCTGACCTATACCAAGGCTGCCGCCGGCGAGATGAAATCACGCCTTTTCAAACGACTGGGCGATTGGTCAATTCTGCCCGATGATGACCTGGGCAAAATCCTTGATGGTTTCGGTGAGCTATCCGACCCCGGGCGTCTGGAGGATGCTCGGCGTTTATTCGCCCGCGCACTCGAAACACCAGGCGGCTTGGCGGTGCAGACCATTCATGCGTTTTGTGAGTCTCTGCTCAAACGTTTTCCGCTCGAAGCCGGTATTCCGCCGGGTTTCGAGATCATTGATGACCCGACCGCTGCGCGCCTGATCGCGGCCGCGCGTCAATCGACATTGCTGGCGACACGTGATGACCCGTCTCTCGCCGAAGCATTGAACACGATTGCGGCGCGCGGGGCAGACAAGCTTGATTTGCTTTTCAAGCTGGCGCGCGACAAGCGTCATGCCCTTGCTCACCTGATCGAAAATAACGGCGTCGATGCCTTGATCGCCCGCCAATATGAAGCCTTGGGGCTGGCGCCGGGCGTATCGGCGACAGATTTGATGGCAAAGGGCTGGGAATTTGCCCCGCTATCGGCTCTGGAATCCGCAGCGCTTGAACTTCAGACCAGTGGAGTTACTGATCAAAAGCGCGGACAGGCGATTTCCGAAGCCTTGAATGCACCAACTCCAGAGGCGGCTTACAGGGCCTATCTGAATGTCTTCTTTTCCGGCGGCGGCGAGAAAACCTTATTCAAATCGGTTCTGACCAAGGGGTTTGCCGGTCAGAACCCGGCCATTGCAGATGTGCTGGACGCTGAAGCGATCCGGATGGAACAGGCCCGTAATCAGGTCCGCGCTGCGTTGACCGCTGAGGGCGGCGCAGCGGCGCTGCGATTTGCGGCGCGCTTTATCGACGCCTATTCCGCACAGTTGAGCCGTGCCCGCAAACTCGACTTTGCCGATCTTGTGGATGGCGCGGCGCGTCTGCTTCAGCAAAGCGAAGCGGCCGACTGGGTTCGCTACAAGATGGATGGCGGCGTCGATCATATTCTGGTCGATGAAGCGCAGGACACAGCACCCGATCAGTGGGCCGTGATAGACACGCTCGCTGAAGGTTTTTTTGCCGGGCTGAACGAAGGCGGTATTCGCACACTGTTTTGTGTGGGCGATGAAAAACAGTCGATTTATTCGTTTCAGGGCGCGGACCCCAAACGTTTCATCGCGCGCGGCGAACGGCTTGCAGCGGAGTCAAAAGCCGCAAAACTGGATTTCGCCCGCCCCGCCCTGTCGGCCTCATTCCGGTCGGGGTTTGAAGTTCTGGCGTCCGTTGACCGGGCCTTCGGGCCTGAGCAGGCGCTCGGGGAAACCCGGGCGATTGCCGGCGCGCCGGAAACCAAATTCGTCGCACCGGACAATGACAATCTCGAGGGCGCGATTGCGCCCGCGCCCGATGCCTTTACCGCATATCGCCCGCATCAGGCC
>CAXBKM010000375.1:0-2269 GCA_963976265.1 uncultured Maricaulaceae bacterium | reverse complement strand
CTTGGCACATTGCGATGCCGTCTGTGGAGGGCGGCAACCATCCCATCTCTTCGAGCTCACGGACTCATGATGGGGTTGGCTGGGTGTGGATCGGCAAGGTTGAAACCGCGATCAGATCGATAATCTGCTCTGCCGCTACAAAATCGACGCCATGTTCCACGCCCTCCCTCGGGCGTCGTCCCGCATGGGAACTGTGATGTAGGAATCCTCTGTTGTTCAGGTTTTGATCACGTTGGCTGGAAGTCAGTCTGATCACGCATCATGGCATGCAAGATGATTGCGAGCCGTCTTGCCAGCGCCACTCGCGCTTTTCTCATTGTCGAGCGCTGCCCAATTGCGAGCGCCCATGACTTGAGCTTTAGCGGTGCCGCATATCGTGTGAGCATCACGTTCGCGGCTTCATAGAGCAGCGTTCGGACCCGCACGTCGCCACATTTCGAGATACTACCGGTATAGTCGACCTCGCCGGACTGGTGGCGTTTGGGAACCAGCCCGAGATAGGGCCCCACATCTCGCGAACGCTTAAAGCGCCTGGGGTCATCAATGGCCGCCGCAAACGCCAGTGCCGTGATCGGACCGACCCCCGGCACTGTCATGAGGCGGGTGCAGATCTTTGATTTGCGAGTCATCACTTTGATATCGCTGTCGATGGCGGCCACGGCCGTCAATATCGCTTCACGCGCCGCAAACAAACCGCGCAACGCAGCATGCAAACCGGGAACGCCGTCGCTGACTTTGAGGGCTGCGTGTTTGAATGCGGGCGACAGAGCGCGTGGCAGGCGGACACCAAACACGACGACAAGTCCACGGATCTGATTATCGATGGTCACGCGTTGTCCGACCAGCTTCTTGCGCGCCGCGATCAGCGAGCGGATCGCATGAGCGGACAGCGATTTAACATGGGTCGGTTTGTAGAACCCTGTCCGCGCCAAATGCGCCAAGCCTCGTGCATCATTGCGGTCAGTTTTGTGCCCTGCGAGCGACTTCAGTGCCTGATAGGCTTGGCGGCTTTCGATGCAAACAACCGGGACACCAAGTTCCGTCAGGCCGTGGAAAAGCATTGGGGCCATGCGCCCGGTCTCGAAAACAACCTTGGTACATGTGGGTCCGGCAGCGAGAAACGCGGCGATTGCCTTCGGCGTCGAGGACGCTTTTCCTTCGCGGATCAACAGGCCTTCACGGTCGAGAATGCAGATATGCGTCTCCTCCATCGAGAGATCTAAACCAGCAAAATACTCCATTCGTCAGTCTCCTTTTTAATGACATGTGCATCCAGAATAACAGGCGAGGTGGCGCGCTGGTCCTGATTACGCCATGTTGAAAAACTCTTCTTGATTTGAGGGTCTTCGGGTGATTCAATTTCCCCATAAAAGCGGGGGACTGGGCGATGATGGGACCGAAGCAGGAAGCGCAACCAGCGCTGTTTTATGAGTTCTCACTCGAGGATCATGTCCCGCCAGACCACCTGCTGCGGTCGATTGATCGGTTTGTCGATTTGAGTGACATTAAGCAATATCTCGCAGAGTTTTACAGTCACACTGGCCGTCCATCAATTGATCCTGAACTGCTGATCCGGATGCTGCTGGTCGGCTATTGCTTTGGTATTAGGTCAGAACGTCGGCTATGTGAAGAGGTGCATTTGAACCTCGCCTATCGCTGGTTTTGTCGTCTCGATCTGTCTGATCCGGTGCCGAACCATTCCACGTTCTCGAAGAACCGGCACGGGCGTTTCCGGGAAAGCGCATTGCTGCGACATCTGTTTGAGAAGACCGTCGCTCGCTGCATCTCTGACGGTCTGGTAAGCGGCCAACGGCTTGCTGCGGACGCCAGTCCGATTGAGGCTGACGCCAACAAACAGAACTCGACGCCAAAGGAAGACTGGGATCGCAGTGCGATTGACCCAGCAGACGCGCCGCGTGCTGTGAAGGAATATCTCGACGTTCTGGATGATGCGGCCTTCGGCGCGGCCTCCGAGGTGGAACCCAAGTTCACATCCCATTCCGATCCCGCAAGTCAGTGGACAGCCGCGCGCAAAGGCCCAGCATTCTTTGCCTATTCCACCAATTATCTGATCGATCCCGACCATAGCGTGATCGTCGATGTTGAGGGGACAAGATCAATCCGGCAGGCTGAGGTGGGATCTGTGCGCACTATGTTGGATCAGATCAAAGATCGGCATGACTTGGCACCTGAACTTCTCATCGCGGACAGTGCTTATGGATCAGGGCCCATGCTTGGCTGGCTTGTAGATCGCAAAATCAATCCCCAT
>CAXBKM010000374.1:0-2273 GCA_963976265.1 uncultured Maricaulaceae bacterium | reverse complement strand
TGGCGAGATGTCCTGCAATCCCGCGATTGGTGGGCTCGGCAAGGGCCATCTGGTTCGCGAAATCGATGCGCTGGATGGGCTTATGGGCCGCGTCGCCGATGCATCGGGCATTCAGTTTCGGATGCTCAACCGGTCCAAGGGTCCCGCCGTGCGCGGCCCGCGTACGCAAAGCGACCGTAAACTCTATCGCGAAGCAATGCAGGCCGAATTGGCGGGTATTGAAAACCTGACGATCGAAGAAGCGTCTGTTGAAGATTTGTTGGCCGATGCATCGGGCCGGGTCACAGGTGTTTGCGCGGGCGATGGCCGGACCTGGATGGCGCGCAGCGTTTTGACCACAGGCACTTTTCTCAAGGGCATGATCCATCGCGGCAATGAACGCATTCCTGCGGGCCGCTATGGCGAAGCGCCCTCAAATGGCTTGTCGGAACGGCTTTATGGTTTGGGTTTGCGTTTGGGGCGCCTGAAAACCGGGACGCCTGCGCGCCTGGATGGACGCACGATTGACTGGTCAGGCCTCGACATGCAGCCCGCAGATGCCGAACCGGTCCCGTTTTCCTTTATGAATACGGCGATCAGCGTGCCACAAATCGCGTGCGGCGTGACACGAACCACTGAGGCGACACACAAGATTATTGCCGACAATCTGCATCAGTCTGCGGTCTATGGCGGCGGTATTTCCGGGCGAGGACCGCGTTATTGCCCGTCTATTGAAGATAAAATCAATCGTTTTGCCGACCGTAACAGCCATCAGATTTTTCTGGAGCCCGAAGGCCTGGACGATTCAACGGTATATCCCAACGGGATTTCGACATCGCTGCCAACCGATATTCAAAATGAATTCCTGAAAACCATTCCCGGTCTGGAGCGGGCAGCTGTGATCCGTCATGGCTATGCGATCGAGTATGATTATGTCGATCCGCGTGAGCTCACTCGCGGCCTTGAAGTGCGCGCTGCGCCCGGCCTGTATCTGGCGGGTCAGATCAATGGAACAACGGGCTATGAGGAGGCTGGCGCACAAGGCCTTGTTGCTGGTCTGAACGCGGCCAGTGCCGCTTCGGGTAGCGACGACCCAATCGTGTTCAGCCGGTCTGAAGCCTATATCGGTGTTCTGATCGACGATCTGGTCACGCGTGGCGTCTCAGAGCCCTATCGCATGTTTACCAGCCGGGCCGAATATCGCCTGACGCTGCGTTCAGACAATGCCGATCAACGCCTCACACCAAAAGCCATTGCGTTGGGGATTGCATCCCATACCCGCCGCGAGACCTACGAGGCCAAGGCGGAAAAGCTTGCCGCTTTGCTGGAGACTGTTGGCGGCCTGTCCCTCACCCCATCCGAGGCACAACGCAAAGGCCTCAAGGTCAATTCAGACGGGAAGCGACGTACGGCGATGGAGCTATTGTCCTATCCCAGTTTTGGATGGGCGGATATTGCCGGCGTTTGGCCAGAATTGTCAGGAGTGGATTTAAACCTGTCCGAGCAAGTTGAAATCGAAGCGCTTTATGCCGGTTATGTGGAGCGTCAGCGGGCCGACATTGTCGCATTTGAGCGTGATGAATCGGTTCCTATTCCGCGTGATTTCGATTATGCGGATGTCGGCGGTCTGTCGAATGAGGCGCGCGAGAAACTGATCGCGGCGCAGCCCGACACGCTGGGTCAGGCGGCGCGCATTGAAGGTGTGACGCCCGGTGCCCTCACCGCTGTCCTGGCGTATTTGAAAGCGCAATCGCGCAAGGCAGGTTGATTTGACCCGCGATGAATTTGCCGCTCGGACGCATGTTTCACGTGAAACATTGGAGCGTTATGACATCTGGAAGGCGCTGCTCGAAGATTGGAGCCAGCACACCAATCTGGTGGCACGCAGCACGCTGGGCGATTTCTGGGGCCGCCATGCCCATGATTCCTGGCAAGTCCTGGAGCATGCTCCACAAGGCACGCGGCGCTGGGCCGATATTGGATCCGGCGCGGGTTTTCCCGGCCTGGCGGCTGCTTTTGGCTTGATGCAGAACAACGTGCCGGATGGAAAAGTCTATTTAATTGAATCAATTGGTAAAAAATGCAATTTTCTGCGAGAGGTCATTGCCCGAACCGATGCGCCCGCCGAGGTGTTGACGATGCGCGCAGAATCCGTCCCGCCAGACCTGACGGTTGATGTCGTGTCGGCCCGCGCCGTCGCTGCATTGCCCAAATTACTCAATCTGGCAAAACCCCTGTTGAAAACTGGCGTTACGGGGCTGTTTCTCAAAGGGTCGCGCTATGAAGAGGAATTG
>CAXBKM010000373.1:0-2281 GCA_963976265.1 uncultured Maricaulaceae bacterium | reverse complement strand
CGAGGAAAAACTGTTTGCGGACAAGATCACCTCGGAAGCCGATTTGCAAGCCGCGCGGGCGGAATTTGAAGCTGCGAAAGCCGATAGTGACGCGGCTGAAAATGAGCTCCATGCCGCAGGTGTCAGTCATGCCGCACTGGAGCGCATTTCCACGGCGGCTGACGGCGATAATGCCAATGCCTATCTGACAGCGCCGATTGCCGGAACGGTGGTGCGCCGCACGGTCATGCTGGGCGAAACGGTCTCAGCCGGGGATGCCGGCGCTGATCCGCTGTTCACCCTTGTCGACGATAGTGTCGTCTGGGCGGATATTGCCGTTTACAAACAGGACATCGCCCGCATTCGCGTCGGCGCTCCTGTCGCGCTAAAAACCGACAGCGGTGAAATCCTTGCGCAGTCCACAATTGCCTTTGTCTTGCCGGTCATCAGCGAAACGTCACGCACCGCGACGGCCCGCGTGATCGTTGACAACCCGGATGGCACACTGCGACCTGGTCAGTATGTCACGGCCGATCTCAGTGTTGGCACATCTGAGCAGGTTTTGCGCGTACCGGAAGCAGCCATTCAATTGGTTGAAGACAGACCTTCCGTGTTCGTCCCTGTCGGGTGAGGCAGTCGTGACAGACGGTGCCTTCACCCTCAAAGCTCAACTCGAAAAAGACGCCTTTGGCGATGGCCACGGCCACTAGGACATTTGATATGATAAATTTAATGCACCGTATCGCCGGAGGGCGGCTGCTCGCCGCCATCGCGGCGCTCGCCATGACCCTTGGCGGATTATTCGCGTTCAAGGCGCTACCCGTTGACGCCTTTCCCGATGTGACACCCTCACTCGTTCAGGTCTTCACAGAAACCGAAGGCCTCGCCCCAGAAGAGGTGGAGCGCTACGTGACCTATCCAATCGAGACCGCCATGTCCGGCTTGCCAAAGCTAGACCATATGCGCTCGGTCTCAAACTTTGGACTGTCCGTCGTTAACATCTATTTTGAAGACGGCACGGATGTCTATTTTGCGCGCCAGGTTGTTGGTGAACGCCTCGCCGAAGCGCGCGGCAATATCCCCGATGGCTTTGGTGACCCGCAAATGGGGCCGATTTCAACAGGTCTAGGGATTATTCTCTATTTCCGTCTCGAAGATGAGACCGGCGCGCGCGATCTTGTAGAAATGCGCGAAATCCAGGACTGGATCATCAAATACCAGCTTCAGACTGTGCCCGGCGTCACCGAAGTGCTGTCACTTGGCGGTTATGAAAAGCAGTATCAGGTCAGGCTCGATCCGGACGCGCTATTGGCTTACGACATCCAGATTGGTGATGTGATGACCGCCCTTGAGCGCGGCAACAAGACCGAAGGCGCACAATTTCTCGAAATCGGGGCCGAGCAATATACGGTCCGCGGCGTCGGACTGGCGCGATCGGTTGAAGATCTTGCGGAAATTGTCGTCAATGTCGATGATGGCCGCCCCGTGCGGGTACGCGACCTCGGTGAAATCATTGTCGGCGGCGGGGTACGCCAGGGCCTGGCCACCGCCAATGGCGAAGGTGAAGTGGTCGCGGGACTGGTGCTCAAACTCTATGGCGCCAATACGTCCGATGTGATTGCGCGCGTTCAGACACGCTTTGAGGAAATCAACAAAAACCTGCCGGAAGGCGTCAACGCCGTGCCCTATTATGATCAGGGAACACTGGTCAACAAAGCTGCCGCCACGGTGACAACGGCGCTGTGGCAGGGCGCGCTACTCGTCGCACTGGTCGTTTTCGTCTTTCTGGGCGGCTGGCGTCCAAGCCTGGTTGTTGTCCTTTCTATTCCATTTTCCGTGGGCTTTGCCTTCATCGCGATGCAATGGCTCGGCATCAGTGCCAACCTCATGTCGCTGGGCGGCGTGGCCATTGCCATTGGCATGATGGTGGATGGGGCTATCGTCATCGCAGAAAATGTCGACCGGGGATTCCGGGAAAGCGATCCGTCTGTCGATCAGAGAGATGTTGTGGCGCGCTCGGCTGCGGAAGTCATAGCGCCGCTAATTGCGGCCGTTGCGGTGGTGATCGTCGTCTTTCTGCCGCTTTTCTCGCTGCAAGGCGTGGAAGGTAAAACCTTCCGGCCTCTGGCAGCCTCCGCGGCGCTCGCCATGACGGGGTCATTGTTCTACGCCGCGCTGATTGCGCCATCGCTCGCAAATGGGGTCATGCGTCGGAGCAAAAAGCCGCGTGAGGACCGTCCGGGATGGATTGCCCGCACGGTCAGCCAAGCCGCCGGATTCTTCGTTCGCCAGCGTTTGGCGG
>CAXBKM010000372.1:0-2291 GCA_963976265.1 uncultured Maricaulaceae bacterium | reverse complement strand
CGGCGGATCGGTGTTTCAAAAACAGATCCAGCGCAAGGGCTATGACCTTTCAAGGGGGCAGGCCCGCGTCCTGCTGCAGACAATCCGCGTGCGTACCATCATGACACCGCTGGAGGCGGGCGAGGCCTCAACCGAACCTGATGATGATGCCGCCTGCCTGTTCGAAGATGATTATCTGGGGCGCGCGCTGGGCTTCCTGTCAGCGGAAAAACTCGATGGCGCTGCCGTACGGTCACGGTCTGATGATGGCGCAATCATTGGCTATCTGTCCAAGGCCGACGCCCATGCCGCCTATGCCAACGCACTCGCCGAAACGCATGAGGAAGAGCACCGGTAGGCGCGGTTTCGATTGCGCGCTATTGTCTGAAAAAAGGAGTGAGACATGCGTGAACGGATCAGCACCTATAAGGGTCAATCGGTCGAGATCACCTATGATCGCGACAAGTGTATTCACGCGGCGGAATGCGGTCGCGGATCTGCCGCGCTTTTTGATGCCGCCAAGGATCCGTGGTGCGATCCCGATTCTGTTGATGCAGAAACAGCGATGGCTGTGGTCGCACGTTGTCCGACGGGCGCACTCACGGCGAAACGGCTTGGCGAGAATGTGCCGTCTGCCAGCACCCAAAACAATACAATACAGGTCAATCCTGACGGACCGCTTTACGTTGCCGGCGATCTGACCGTCGAGGGGCAGCCCGCAGGACCGCGGCTGGCCTTGTGTCGATGCGGCGCGTCGAAGAACAAGCCATTTTGCGATCGCAGTCACGGCAAGATCGATTTCAGGGACGCAGGACCTGTTAATTGTGACCCCAAAGACGGCTCAACAGAAACCGGCCTACTCAATATTACACCTGTACCGGATGGGCCGGTACTAATCGATGGGCCGTTTGAATTGCGAGCCGCATCGGGGCGCGTTGCCATGCGCGGAAAACGCGCTGCGCTATGCCGCTGTGGTGCATCAGCCAACAAACCATTCTGTGACGGCAGCCATTTGAAGGCTGGGTTTACGAGCGACTAGCGCGGCACGGCATTGCCTAGAGCCTGGGCGATCTGCAATCCGCCGATCAGGCCGGACACGTCACGATCACCGATCATGGCTTGCAGGTCTGCGAGACCGCTGCCGATGGCCTTGTAGTGGTCAAGCTCTGCTGATTGGGCGGGATCGATGTCGAAATCATCGCACCAGTCGAGGAAATCCTCGCTGATCGTGTAATCGGTCAAAATGCTGATAGCCCGCTCCAGCAGATTTTCCTGCGCTGGATCGGCAGGCGCATCCCACCGGTCCGGTATCACCGCCCGAACCCCTTGATTGTTATGGATCACAATCCGGGCTTCCATTGCGGAAGCGCCAATACGTTCCAGAGTCAGTTCATGCTTTGCAATGGCATGACAGAATATACAGGTGTCCGGCGTCATGGGCGCACTTTAGTCGCAATGCATCGCCGCGTAAAAAGGCCTGACATCCTGACAAGACAGGCTCGCTTGTACACATTATGTTCCGATTTGGATTCTTGGCAGAACGGACTTAAGTCCTATCCTCATGACATCGCTTCCCATCTCCCAGCAAGCCAGACCCCAGCCACCCGGAATGCGCGGCGACGCGCTCTATCTCGATGGCCTGAACACCGAACAGCGCCAAGCCGTGGAAGCGCTCGACGGCCCGGTTCTGGTTCTGGCGGGTGCCGGGACGGGCAAGACGCGCGTCCTGACGACACGGCTCGCGCATATTCTGGCGACGGGCCGAGCCCGGCCGTGGGAAATCCTGTCGGTGACCTTCACCAACAAGGCCGCGCGCGAAATGAAGGAGCGTGTCGGCAAGCTGATTGGCGAGGGCGTAGAGGGCCTGCCCTGGCTGGGCACTTTCCACTCAGTCGCCGCGCAAATCCTGCGCCGTCATGCCGAGCTGGTTGAGCTGAAATCGAGCTTCACCATCCTTGATACCGATGACCAGCTGCGTCTGATGAAACAACTCATTCAGGCCGAAGGCATTGACGAAAAACGCTGGACGCCGCGCTTTCTGGCCTCTGTCATTGATGGCTGGAAAAATCGCGGCCTGACGCCGGACAAATTGCCGGAAGATGCCAAATGGTCGTTTGCTGACGGGCTGGGCCAGAAGCTTTACGAGGCCTATCAGGCGCGCCTGCAAATTCTCAATGCCTGTGATTTCGGCGATTTGCTGCTGCACAATCTGACGATTTTCCAGACCCATGCCGACGTTCTGGCGGAATATCACAAAAAATTCCGCTATCTGCTGGTCGACGAGTATCAGGACACCAATGTCGCGCAATATC
>CAXBKM010000371.1:0-2291 GCA_963976265.1 uncultured Maricaulaceae bacterium | reverse complement strand
TGAACTTTTCGGTCCAGAAGATGCGGTCATAGCGCCCGCCATTGACGATGAAGGTCGAGACATGGCCCGACATGGCCGACCAGTGGATGTCGGGATCCATCGGGCGCCGCCAACGGATGGTGTCGCGGGCAAAGAGCAAAAACCGGCGAAAGCTGGCGATCTGGTCGAACTCGCCCTTGCCATCCTCGCCACCCACCTCGATCCCGTATTTCTGGATCAGCAGCGGCACCAGATTGCCGCGATACCGTTTGCCGTTCCGTTGAATGCCGCAGATTTTGTCGAAGAAACTTGACAGGATCCGGGTGTAGGGGTTGCGCACGCAGGTAAAGGCAAAGGATTTGTGCCCGCGCACATTCGCCTCAATCAGAGGCTGCGATGCGTCCAGCGCCCATTTGTGCAGGCCGGCCTTGGCATCATGGATGTCGCCATCAAAAAATTCGCCCGCATCCGAGTAATACATGATCTGCCCGATGGTCGAACACGCGCATTTCGGGACCACGCGATAGACGACGCTTTCGCTCTCGGTCATCCAGGTTCCGGGAAACCCCATCGATACTTGCCTCCAACGCTTTTTTTGCAGGATGTGCGGATTGAATAGAATTCGTCAAACATCTAGGCTGTATTTAAACACTACTAGGTCTTATTGGCACAACAATAAGGAAAGTTTGAGGCTTCTGTTTCACGCATGGCAAAAATTGCCTTCATTCTGTTGTGCCACAAGGACCCGGAGGCGGTCATCCTCCAGGCGCGTCGTCTGACGGCCGCCGGCGACTATATCTCGATCCATTTCGACGCCCGCGCGGGCACGGACACGTTCCATCAGATCAAGGCGGCGCTGTCCGACAATCCTTCGGTCACATTTGCCAGGAAACGCGTCAAATGCGGATGGGGCGAATGGTCTTTGGTGCAGGCCACGCTTGGCGCGGTCGAGGCGGCGGTGGGCGCGTTCCCCGATGCCACCCATTTCTACATGCTGTCGGGCGACTGCAATTCGATCAAATCGGCGGCCTATGCGCATGATTTTCTGGATGCCAATGACAAGGATTATATCGAGTGTTTTGATTTCTTTGCCTCGGACTGGATCAAGACCGGCATGCGCGGTGAACGGCTGATATATCGGCATTTCGTTAATGAACGCAAACACAAGCGGCTGTTTTACGGGTTGATGAACCTGCAGAAAAAGCTGGGTCTGGAACGCGCCATTCCCGAAGATGTCCAGATCATGATCGGCAGCCAGTGGTGGTGTTTGCGGCGCAGCACGATCCAGGCCATCCTCGATTTCTGCCGCGCCCGCCCCGATGTCGTGCGGTTTTTCCGAACGACATGGATCCCCGATGAGACGTTTTTCCAGACTCTCGTGAACCATCTGGTGGCCCTGCGCGAGATCGAGAGCCGCACGCTGACCTTCCTGATGTTTTCCGATTACGGCATGCCGGTGACGTTCTACAACGATCACTACGACATGCTGCTGAGCCAGGATTTCCTCTTTGCGCGCAAGGTGTCGCCGGAATCGGCCGAGTTGAAGGAGAGGCTGGGGCAGCTCTGGGCTTCGGACCGGACGGATTTCGCGATCTCGGGCGAAGGCAAGACGCTGTTCAAATTCCTGACCGGCCGCGGCCGCATCGGACGCCGCTTTGCGCCCCGGTTCTGGGAGAGCGAGAGCACCCTGGGCCAGGAGCGGGAGCTTCTGATGATCGTGTGCAAGAAATGGCATGTCGCCAAACGCCTGCTGGAAACGGCCAGGCGTGTCACCCGCACGCGCGGGCTGGAATACATGTTCGACGAGGCGTCCTGCGAGATCCCGCATCTGGGCGGGCTGGAGCGCACGCTGGAAAAACGCAACCGCCACCGGCGCGCGGTGATGCGGCTGCTGTTTGATTTTTATGAGGTTGACCGGCTGATCATCTGTCTGGACCCCAACAACGTCGATCTGATGCGCGATTTCATGAGCGATCAATCAATGGCGCGGATTCTGGAGGTGCAATGCACCTTCACCGATGACTATCTGATCGGTCATGCGCACCGCGTGGGGCTGGCGCGTGAGGGCACACCCGATGGGGTGGTCGAGCATCTGCTGCCAACGCTGCGCCATGAGTTTGACTATGAGGCGACACGCATTCGCGAGGCGGGGTTTTCCAATCATTGGCGCGTGCGCGAGGATCGCAGCGTCGAGGAGAACGCCGCCGCGATTGCGGAATTTTTCGGCATAAACGGGGATGCCGCCCGCGAGATTGCCGAAACACCGTATTTGTTTGACGACTGAGGAGCGCCTGCAATGGCCTATGCCTATG
>CAXBKM010000370.1:0-2295 GCA_963976265.1 uncultured Maricaulaceae bacterium | reverse complement strand
CATGCCGATTTTGTATCGGTCGGGGCCAATGATCTTATGCAGTATTTCTTTGCTGCCGATCGGCAAAATTCACGGGTCTGGGAGCGCTATGATATTCTGAGCCCGGCGGCCCTGCAGCTTCTCAAAACGATACAGGAAGCCTGCAAGCGCCACGACGTACCGGTCTCGATCTGCGGGGAGGTGGCGTCACAGCCCCTGGAAGCCGCCGTAATGCTGGCGCTCGGCTATTCCAAGCTGTCCATGGCCGCAGGCGGTGTCGCCCCGGTCAAGACAACGCTGGCCCGGGTCGATGTCGGCAAACTCGGCACCTGGCTTGCAAGTCATTTGGGTGACGATGTGCCATCGCTTCGCCCTTTGTTGATAAATGCAGGAAAGAGCACAGGCATACCGCGGGAAGCTGTTGATAAGTCAGCTTCGATCTGATTAATATTAAGCGCTTGCCATGCGACAAAAACATCACGTCGAATCACATGCAGCGTAAATACCGTCCAGCAATGACGGTTGTGGGGTAATTATGACAGAGGGTGTCCCGACACAGGGCGGTTATGTGCCTGTTGACGCAGTCGTTTCTGGCGGTGCGGGCGCGTATTCGAATCTCTCTGCCGGCGCCAAGCTGAGCGAAGCGCGCTCCAAACAGGGTTTGACCCTGGATTCTGCGTCCGCGCGCACCCGCATTCGCCGCGAATATCTTGAAGCCCTTGAAACCATGGATCCGCGCGGCCTGCCCTCGCGGGCCTATGCCATTGGATATCTGCGGACTTATGCGCGGTTTCTTGATCTCGACGAGCTGGCGCTGGTCGAACAATTCAAAATCGAAGCCGATACCCAGACAGGCCGTGCCCAGCCAACAGCGCATCAGGAACGCCGGGAAATCAAACTGCCCAAGGGCGTATTTGGCGCGGTGCTGATCCTGGTCGCCGTGTCCGGGATTGCCTGGTGGTATGCCAACACCGCCTCCGGCGAGGGCGCTTTTGCCGATATTCCGCCGCCACCCGATGCCGAAGTCGGTGAGGTCGCCGAACGTCCGCTTTTCAACAGCGAACTGGCTGACGCACGGCTCGACGACATTTGGGCCGATTTGCCGGGCCAGGCTGTGCTTCCCGAAATTGTCCTGCAAGCCTCTGCCGCGACCTGGCTGGAAGTGCGTGATGCGTCCGGGCGCATATTGTTTTCACGCGAATTGGCGGCTGGCGAATCCTATCGCGCGGTTTCCGAACCCGGCCTGACCGTGTCTGTTCGCGATGGCGGCGCGGTGGATCTGCAGATTGATGGCGAGAGCGTTGGTCCGCTGGGCGAGGCTGGCATTGCGATTGACAGCATCGCGCTGGATGCACGTACCCAGCAAACTGCGTCAAACTGACCTCGCACGACGCCTCAAACCCGTCTATATCGTCAATCAGACTGGATAAATGGATCGCCGCGCGGGTGATCCATGCAAGGTAGCTGCGATGCATGAAAAACACCGGGAAGTTCGCCCCTGGCGCATGATTGAGCGCTGCGAGAGCCGCCAGATCCATGTCGGCAATGTGCCGGTCGGGGGCGGCGCGCCGATCACCGTTCAGTCGATGACCAATACGCCGACACCCGACATTCGCGCGACGATTGACCAGATACGGGGTCTGGAAGACGCCGGCGCGGACATTGTGCGCGTCTCATGCCCGGATGAAGACTCCACCAAAGCCTTCAAATCCATTGCCCGCGCCGCGCAAGTGCCGCTGGTGGCTGACATCCATTTTCACTACAAGCGCGGCATTGAGGCCGCCGAGGCCGGAGCCGCCTGCCTGCGGATCAATCCGGGCAATATCGGCTCCATGGCGCGGGTCAGGGACGTGGTGCAGGCGGCCAAGAATAATGGCTGTTCCATCCGGATTGGCGTCAATGCCGGATCGCTGGAAAAGCACCTGCTGGAAAAATACGGCGAGCCATGCCCCGAAGCGATGGTTGAAAGCGCGCTCGATCATGCGCGCATTCTCGAAGACCTTGATTTTCGCGAGTACAAGATTTCGGTCAAGGCGTCCGACACCTTCCTGACAGTGGCGGCCTATCAGGCGCTCGCCGAAGCGACCGATGCGCCGCTGCATCTGGGCGTCACCGAGGCGGGCGGTACGCGCATCGGATCGGTCAAATCGGCCATCGGCATCGGTAATCTTCTATGGGCCGGGATTGGCGATACCATCCGGGTGTCGCTGTCTGCCGAACCGGTCGAAGAGATCAAGGTCGGCTATGACATCCTCAAATCGCTGGGCCTGCGCACGCGCGGCGTCAATATCATCGCCTGCCCGTCCTGCGCGCGGC
>CAXBKM010000369.1:0-2296 GCA_963976265.1 uncultured Maricaulaceae bacterium | reverse complement strand
TCGGCAACAGGCACGCCGGTATATGCCTTGCCCCTGCCCGGAAGCGCCGGGAAATTCGCGCAATTGCATGCCGCGCTGGAAGGCTATGGCGCGCTGCGCCCCTATCTCGGACGGCTTGACACCTGGGCCTACACGCCCCTCAACGAAACCCGCATCGCGGCAGCGGCAGTTATCGCCCGCTGGCGCAGCACTTCTCCGCGCTCATGAAGGATATCGCAATGAAACTGGCATGGCTCACAGGTCTCGCACTTCTGGTTACGCCCGCAGGCGCTTTGGCACAGGACAGCGACATGACAAGCATCGTTTCAACGCACAACAATATTCGCATCGCGGCGCAGCCTGATGCGGAAGAATTGCAGACATGGATTGATGAAGGAACGACTTTGGTGATCAGCGTGCGCACACAGCGCGAAATGTCTGAATTGCCGTTTGATCAGGGCGCGATGCTCCAGGAAGCCGGAATTGCCTATGCCAATATCCCGATGGGATATGAGCTGGGGTATTCGCCAGAGGGCACGTCGGCCCTGTCGGCCGTGCTGGGTGCTCATGATGGGCCGGTCGTCCTGCATTGCACGATCGGGTATCGCGCCGCCCATGTCTACGCGGCTCATCTGATTGAAACCGGCGCCATTGCTCCCGCTGAAGCCAACAGGCTAAATCTTTCACCGCGTGGTGATCTGAACGCGGAAGTCATGCGTGAACTCTCGCCGGTTTATGCGGCGGCATTCCCCGCGGAGTAAGCGGGACTGACAGGGCGGGCTTGAGCCTGCCGTGTGACCACCCTACCTAGGCACACAGCATATTTAGCACGCGATTCTGCAAAGCCCGGAGATCCTTCATGCCTGATACCCAGCACAGCAAAGTTATCATCATCGGATCGGGCGCTGCTGGATACACCGCCGCCATCTATGCCGCGCGCGCCATGCTTGAACCCACGCTGATCGCCGGGCTTCAACCCGGTGGCCAACTCACCATTACAACCGATGTTTAAAACTATCCGGGCTTTGCCGATGTCATCCAGGGGCCCTGGTTGATGGAACAGATGCGCGCGCAAGCCGAGCATGTTGGCACCAACATTGTGGCCGACATCATTGTGAAAGCAGAACTGGACCAGACACCCAAACGCCTGACAGGTGATTCCGGAACGATTTACACGGCCGACGCTGTCATCATTGCCACGGGCGCCAGTGCCAAATGGCTCGGGCTGGAATCCGAAACAAAATTCCAGGGCTTTGGCGTGTCGGCATGTGCGACGTGCGACGGATTTTTCTATCGCGAAAAAGAGGTCTTTGTGATCGGCGGCGGTAATACGGCCGTTGAGGAAGCACTTTTCCTGACCAACTTTGCCAGCAAGGTGACACTCGTCCATCGGCGCGATGAATTGCGCGCAGAAAAAGTGATGCAGGAACGCCTGTTCAAACACCCCAAGATCGAAGTGGTGTGGAATCATACGCTTGAAGAAATCACGGGCGATGCCAATCCCCCTGGTGTCACCGGTGTAAGGCTCAAAGATACGCTGTCCGGGGACATCCAGGAACGCAAAGCCGATGGAGTCTTCATCGCAATCGGCCATGCCCCCGCAACCGAGCTGTTCCTTGACCAGCTCGACACCAAGGAAGGTGGCTATCTGATCACCGCGCCAGATTCGACCGCAACGTCAATTCCCGGCGTTTTTGCTGCGGGCGACGTAACCGATGACATTTTCCGCCAAGCGGTCACGGCCGCTGGCATGGGGTGCATGGCGGCTCTGGAATCAGAAAAGTTTCTGGCCGCCAAAGAACATTCAGCGTAGCGCGCCCCAGGCGGGATTAGCCTGCGTCAAATTCCCATCGACAATTGGCTTAACTGAATTTAAGTCGCTCGCAACGGGTCGAATAGGTGCCGCCGCCCTATATCCCGCCCAACACGATTAGACCGACACAAGGGGCCATTATGATTGACCTGATTGCAGCGCTGGCGCTCATCTCAACACCCGCAGCGGATGCCGTTCCACCGGCACTCGTCCGCCCGCAACCAACGCAGGCAACAAGCGGTCAGAGAATCGACTATTCCGCCTGGACGGAGTTGTTGCAGGACATCGTGTTCAATGTCGGCCTGTCGGACCGTACGATACCGCCAACCGTTATCCTGACAGGAACACGCATCAATACCGGCAATGACAGCCGATATCAGTATGAAGGCAATCGTGTCGTCTATCATCTCATGTCGGATGAATATGAAGCGGCCATTACCGAATACCGCCGTGATCTGGAAACGCTTCCCGACCGGATCAATTTCGACCGTCTGAGCTCGAATG
>CAXBKM010000368.1:0-2303 GCA_963976265.1 uncultured Maricaulaceae bacterium | reverse complement strand
GTGGAATCCTGACCCGGCGTGGTGGGCAGTGGCATGTTTCCAATGTCCGAAATCTTCTGGAGAGGCTCTCTGAAAGGGCCGAGGCGCCTTCGGAAGCCCTTCCGGATGATCTCTGATTAGGCGATTTGTGGCTATTTCCTAGAACCTGGAGCGGCATCTGTGGAAGTCCGGATTTCGTTTCAATCCGCTCAGTCCTCTATGCAATAGCTTGGCACCTCACCTGTCCAAGGGCCCGCCTCTGCTTGCGCCGAAACGTAGAACCCTTCCTCGTCAAACGCTGCGCAACGTCCGCACATGCCCTCAGAAATCAACAGTGAACCAATATCGCCTTCACGCTGCAGGGCGCATTGGCCGGCATAGCGGTCGCCGGTCCGGTCGCCGTCAAGTTGACAGCTGACTTCCCTCCCATACAGATTTCTATGCAAGAACTGCGACGCCTCGTCTCCTCCTATCGATCCCAGTTCCTCGCAATTCACACCACTCAATCTGATAGGGAACTCGAGCTCTTGGAGCTCTCTCGCGCCAACGACAAAAGTGTCCCCATCGCGCACATGAACAACAGGACCAGATATCGTGGTGACACCGGTCCGCGTGAGTGGCTCTTGAAGTCCATCGGCTGGCTCGTTTTCAACCCTGAGGCTGGCCAATTCATCCAGAACTTCACCTTCATCAAACTGGATGCTGAATTCGACGCGCCGCGAAGCGTCTGCGTCCTCCTCTCCTTCTTCGTTTCGAACCAGCCGCGCCGATGAGTAAGCAATCGAAACAAGGTGCTCTTGAGCCCATAGGCGCGAGCGCTCATCCGATATGGTCTGTAGACATTCCCGGAGAACCGTCGCGGACCGGTTTTGGGAAAGCCCAAGATTGTTTAGATATGCCTGCTCCGGATCGGCTCCGCCCGAGCTATGCCAGAATTTGGGTGATGGCGTCCTGGGAAGGGCGGCGTATCGTGGCGGGTGTTGAGCCTGCCAGAACCTCCAGGAAGGGAGCGATACGCCATGAAAGACGATACCACGATCATTCCGTTTCACCAGCCAGATTCCGTCGCGGACCCGCTGACCGAGATCGCGCGCGACGGTGCGCGGCGCATGTTGGCCGAGGCGCTGAAGGCGGAGGCCGATGCCTTCGTCGCCAGTTTTGCCGACGAGACATTGCCCGACGGGCGTCGGCGAGTGGTCAGGCATGGGCACGGACCGGAACGAGCCATTCAGACGGGGATCGGCGCGCTCGATATTCAGCGCCCGAAAGTGCGCGACCGGGCTGGCAATACGGCGGGCGAAGACAGGGTGCGCTTCACCTCGAACATCCTGCCCAGGTGGGCGCGCCGCTCGCGCAGCCTCGATGCGCTGCTGCCGGTGCTTTATCTGCGCGGTATTTCGACCGGCGATTTCCAGGAGGCGCTGAGCGCGCTTCTGGGTCCGGAGGCCGCGAACCTTTCACCCGGAGCGATCACGCGGCTGACCGCGGGCTGGCAGGGCACTTACGACGCGTGGCAACAGCGTGACCTCTCGGCGCGCCGCTACGCCTATATCTGGGCGGACGGGGTCTACCTTCAGGCGCGGATGGAGCCCCAGGCCGAATGTATGCTGGTGATCATCGGCGCAACGCCGGAAGGAAAGAAGGAACTTCTCGGCTTCCAGGTCGGCACCCGCGAGAGCACGCAGAGCTGGCGCGAGTTGCTCATCGACATCAAGGCGCGCGGCCTGGCCATGGCACCGGAGATTGCCGTGGGCGACGGAGCTTTGGGCTTTTGGAAGGCGCTGGACCAGATCTGGCCGGACACCCGGCATCAGCGCTGCTGGGTCCACAAGATCGGCAACGTGCTGAACGCGTTTCCCAAGTCTATGGCCGCGGCGGTGAAATCCGACCTCCACGACATCTCGCACGCCGAAACCCGCGCCGATGCACTGGCGGCGATGGACGTCTTCGAGGAAAAATACGCCAGCAAGTATCCCAAGGCGGCCACCTGCCTGTCGAAGGACCGCGATGCGCTCATGGCGTTCTACGACTTCCCGGCCGAACACTGGGACCATCTGCGCAGCTCGAACCCGATTGAGAGCGTCTTCGCCACCGTTCGGCATCGAACCGTGCGCACCAAGGGGGCCCTGTCGCAGAAGACCGCCAAGCTGATGGTCTTTACCCTGATCCAGGCCGCCACGAAATCATGGCGGCGGCTGAACGGCAGAAATCAGTTGCCGAAAGTCATCGAAGGCATCAAGTTCCGAAACGGCGTCGAGGTGACAGACGCCACAGAAATCAGCGCCGCCTGATCAGGCCGCGTCACCCAGATTCAGGCATAGCTC
>CAXBKM010000367.1:0-2305 GCA_963976265.1 uncultured Maricaulaceae bacterium | reverse complement strand
GCGCCTGCGCGCAAAGCCACTTCAACAAGACGTTTTGAGTTTGATGATGTTTCAGACCCGATCACCAATACCACGTCGCAATCTGTCGCGAGTGTTTTGACCGCCGCCTGGCGGTTGGTCGTCGCATAGCAAATGTCCTCCTTGTGCGGCGCGGCGATCTGCGGAAAGCGGGCTTGCAGTTCGCCGACGATCTCAGCGGTGTCATCGACCGACAACGTCGTCTGCGTGACAAAGGACAGACGCGCCGGATCGCGCGGCGTGAACCGGCGTGCATCCTCAACCGTTTCGATCAGCGTTATCGCGCCATCAGGCAATTGCCCCATCGTGCCGACAACTTCGGGATGGCCCTCATGACCGATCAGGACAATTTCATGCCCGGACTTGAAGTGGCGCTCGGCTTCAACATGAACTTTGGATACGAGCGGGCAGGTCGCATCGACATAAATCATCTCGCGACGCGCGGCCTCTGCGGGCACATGCTTGGGTACACCGTGTGCTGAAAACACCACCGGACGGTCATCGGGACATTCGCTCAGCGATTCGACGAATACGGCTCCCAGACGCTCCAGACGCTTAACGACATGTCGATTGTGGACGATTTCATGGCGCACAAAGACCGGAGCACCGAAGCGATCGATCGCACGTTCAACAATCTGGATGGCCCGGTCCACACCGGCGCAAAAGCCGCGTGGAGCAGCCAAAAGCAGCCGGATTGGAGGTTTGGTATCTGACAAGATTTCACATCTCCTGCGAGCGCGCCGTTGCAGGCTTGCGATGCGCGTCGTATGACCCCTCCTAACAAAGCCTCAGGCGCACGCAAAGTGCTGCGTCTTGTCACAATGTCAGGTCTTCGCTCATGCGCCAGCCTCTCGCTCTGCTTCTTCTCTCTCTTGCGCTCACCGGTTGTCAGGTTGCGCGTGATGTTTTCGTCGAGGCCCCGGACAATCCGGGCCTGTGTCCGTCTGCGCTGACCCTCTATGATGCGCACCGTGTTGTGGAGCTGGATGGCGGCGAAGCCTACAGCAATGTCGCCTATACAGGCGAGATACTGGCGGTCCGGTCCCTCTGTCGGTATTTTGACGATCTGCCAATCAATGCCAATCTGGAAATGGAAATGGGATTTGGGCGCGGTCCTGCAGCGACAGCAGAGACCCACACTTTCCGGTATTTTATTGCTGTGACCCGCCGCGACTCGGTTGTGATCCACCGCGAATCCTTCCCGATTACGGTTCGGTTCCGGGCTGGTGAGGATCGGGTATTCCTCCAGGAAACCATTGATTCCATCATGATACCGCGCGCCAATGACACTGTGGCAGGTGATAATTTCGAGATTATCGTTGGTTTTGATCTGACACCTGAGCAATTGGCCTGGAACCGCACCGGTGCACGTTTCCGCAGCAATGTTGGCACAGCAACAGACTGATTATGACGTCCATTGCCGAACAATTATCGCAGCGTGTTGGCGCGGCGTTTCAGTCCATTGGTCTGCCAGCTGAGCTCGGCCGGACGGTCGTTTCCGATCGCCCGGATCTGGCGCCTTACCAGTGTAATGGTGCCATGGCCGCCGCACGTTTGGCCAGGAAGGCACCGCGCGCTGTTGCTGAAGATGTCATGGCGGCACTGCAAGGCGATCCGGCTCTGGCGGGCGTGGAGATCGCCGGGCCCGGCTTTCTCAATCTGACACCGACCGACGCGATCTATGATGATCGGGCCGGGGCTTTGGCAGCCGACACGCGGTCAGGGGCGGCCGCGCTGACCGCGCCACGCAAGGTCATTTTTGATTTTGGCGGTCCGAATGTCGCCAAGCCGATGCATGTCGGCCATCTGCGCTCATCGATTATTGGTGATTGCCTGCAACGCCTGTTTCGGTTTCGCGGCGATGCCGTCACCAGCGATGTGCATCTGGGTGATTGGGGTCTGCAAATGGGCCAGCTTATCACCGAGGTCGAGCTGGTCATGCCGGACTTGCCCTATTTCGACGCGGATTTCGAAGGGCCCTATCCATCCGATCCACCGGTCACGATGGATGACCTTCAAACGCTGTACCCGCAAGCTTCTGCGGCCTGCAAGGACGACAAGGTGCGACTTGAAAGCGCAAGAGAGGCGACACGCGATCTGCAAGCCGGACGCCCCGGCTATGTCGCACTGTGGCGGCATTTCCTGAATGTCTCGAAGGAAACCCTGAAACGCGATTTCGACGCGCTGGGTGTCCATTTTGACCTGTGGAAAGGCGAATCGGATGTTGATCGGCTGATCGCGCCAATGGTTGAGGATCTCAGAGGGCGCGGTGTCGCGGTTGAAGATC
>CAXBKM010000366.1:0-2306 GCA_963976265.1 uncultured Maricaulaceae bacterium | reverse complement strand
TTTTGATCTTTCGCTAGATATACTCGCGCCCAAACAGTCGCAGATACCCTATATTTGAAAGAATTTGGCAAGCATATGGCACCGAATGCGCCCAAGAAAACAACTCGCAAATCCATGGTGCGCCGAAATCAGATTTTACAATCCGCGATTGTCCTGTTCGATCAGCGCGGATATTCATCCACTTCCCTTGACGACATCGCAAAGGACGTCGGCTTTACGCGCGAGGGCGTCTACTATTATTTCAAGAACCGCTCTGAAATTCTCTACGAAATCATTGAACCTCAAAGTGCATCGCTGCTGTTCGGACTTAAGGAAATTGTAGAGGATGATGCATTGAGCTATGAGGAGAAACTGCGCGGCGCGGTGCGCAATCACCTCGCCCGGTTCGACCGCTACTGCTTGGAAATGACAGTCTGCCTGCGCGACGGTCTGGTTGATGTGGATTCCGACGTGCGTAAAAAGATGATGTTGTTCTGGAAACATTACGAAGCCATGTGGTGCGACCTAATTAAAGCAGGTCAGCATGACGGCAGTTTCCGCGAGATCGGCGACCCTAAACTACTCGCATTCGGCATTCTCGGCATGTGTAACTGGATGGCCCGTTGGTATGATCAAGGCGGTCCATTTACGGTCGAGAAGATCATCGAATGCTTTTGTGAGTTGACTATGGGGGGCATAAAATCCCCATAGCCACGATATGACTTTCCCCTGATGAGAATTTACACCAAAGGTCAAATAGCCCTTTAATTAAGTTCAGTCCGACGGCTTCGTGAAGGGGGGCGCTGTCGAATATTCTCTTGACTTCGTGCGGTTCGACATTCTCACGTGCCTTCGATACTGTTTATCTCTAACTGTGTAACAAGTGTTGTGTAGCAGCAATCTACATACATGTTTCGATCAAGCGGTGAATTGGACTTGGACTTGGACTTGTAACGGTTTGGTTCCGGTCACTTGTCTCGGGGAAACTGGCTCCGTCAGAGGTGCCTCTTCCTGAAGACGAGACGATCAACGCGTTGGTCAGCGCGGCTTCGCTGCCCACTCGGCTTTACGCCGCTTTGCCTTCGGGAATCTGGGAATCGCAGGATGCCGGAGTCGTGTGGTCGCAACGGTCGAGCGCAAGCGCGCTGGCCGTCGCTGTCCATCCCACCAATGCCGATCATGTCGTCGCCGTCACCGGCAACGGCCTTTTTGAGAGCCGCGATGGCGGCGCGAATTGGACCGCGCTCGCACGCGCATAATGGAGAATATCATGAACAAGAACACAATTGCCGTCGCCGTCATCGCCGTGGCTGCCGCTGTCGGTATCGCCTACTGGTCGCTGGGCTCGGCGAACTCGCCTCTGCAAGGTTCCGCCATCGCGGCAGCCTCAGGCAGCAAGGCGATCACCATCTGGCGCGATCCGGGCTGCGGTTGCTGCGATGCCTATGCCGACTATCTGGAAGGCAACGGCTACATGGTGACGCGCGTCGATGATCGCGATTTTGACAAGCGCTCGGTTGACATGGGTGTTCCCGAGAGGGGTATCGGGTGCCACCTTGCCGAGATCGACGGCTACGTCGTGAGCGGCCTCGTACCTGTGGAGATCATCGAGCGGCTGGTCAGTGACCGCCCTGACATCACCGGGATCACACTGCCCGGTATGCCGGGGAACGCTCCCGGTATGGCACGCGAAAAGACCGGCACCTTGAAGACCTACGCGTTCGGCGAGGGCGGGGTCTCCGTTTATTCCGATGAATGAGTTCATGGGCGGAATGGACGGCTTCATGGGTTGGATGATGGTCGGCAGCGGTCTCGTAGTGCTTCTGGTCCTTGCTGTCCTGATCCTCGGCCTCCTGGCGCTGGTGAAATATCTGCGGGGACCGCAATGAGGCGCAACGCGGTCCTCCTTTCCGCTGTCGCTGTTGCGTGCCTGGCGGCCATCGCCTCGTTTGCGCAAGTGCAGGGTGGCAATGTGCGAGCGGAGGACGTGAACAGGTGAATGTTTCGCCAATGAGGCAAATGGTCACGTTCGTAACCGTTCACGATGCTGACGCGTCAATCGAAGCACCGTGGGACGAGGCGAACTGGCGGCTCGTGATCCCATCGGACGACGAGACAACTGCCGTTGCAGCGGATCGATTTGCCGTGCTGAGTGGCCGTAGCCAGGAGTTGCCGATGGCGCATGTCATCGACCGCAACGGACGGCATGCCGGAATCTTTCATGGTTCCGATTTCAGCAAGACAAATCTGACCCTCTACATCAACCAGCTCATCAACAACGCGCATGCGCCAAAGCCGCCTACCGAAAAGGGGTGGTGGGAATGGCT
>CAXBKM010000365.1:0-2309 GCA_963976265.1 uncultured Maricaulaceae bacterium | reverse complement strand
GACTGATCAGATGGAGGTCAGCCAGTCCGGCTTTTTATATGGGACACCGAGATCGCGGGCCACAGGCTCATAGGTAATCTCGCCTTCAGCGACATTCAGCCCGCGTGCAAGGTGCGGATCGGCATTGAGTGCGTCCTTCGTGCCTTTGCGGGCCAGAGCGGCCATGAAGGGCAGGGTTGCATTGGTCAGCGCCTGCGTTGATGTCCGCGCAACAGCGCCGGGCATGTTGGCCACGCAGTAATGCACGATGCCATCAATATTATAGGTCGGGTTATCATGCGTCGTGGCTTTCGACGTTTCAAAGCAACCACCCTGATCGATGGCGATATCGACGAGCACGGCGCCATCTTTCATGTTTTTCAGCATGGTGCGCGTCACGAGTTTGGGCGCGGATGCTCCCGGTATCAGGACGGCGCCAATGATGAGGTCGGCTTCGCAAACGGCCTTTTCAACGGCGGCAGGCGTTGAGAACGCCGTCTTGATCGTGCCGTCGAAATCATTGTCGAGTTCGGCCAGACGCTTCATGGAGCGGTCAAAAACCATCACGTCTGCGCGTGCACCCACTGCCATCTCTGCGGCGTGTGTACCGGCGACGCCGCCGCCCAGAATAACGACCTTTGCGGGCAGGACACCCGGCACACCGCCGAGCAGCATGCCGCGTCCACCCTGTGTTTTCTCAAGGCAATGCGCGCCGACCTGGATCGACATCCGACCTGCGACTTCGGACATGGGTTTCAAGAGCGGGAGGCGGCCATCGGCATCGGTCACAGTTTCATAGGCAATAGCGGTACAACCAGATTTGCGCAGGCCGTCTGACTGAACAGGATCGGGAGCCAGGTGCAGATAGGTGAAGAGTGTGTGCTTGGGCGTCAGCATGGCAGTTTCGCTGGGCTGAGGCTCTTTCACTTTCACGATCATGTCAGCATCGGCAAAGACCGAAGCTGCGTCTGGTGCGATACGGGCACCCGCCGCGATATAGGCGTCATCCGAGAAACCAACGCCGTCACCGGCTGTGGCCTGAACAATGACCTCATGTCCGGCGAGCGTTAACTCCGCTGCACCGTCCGGTGTTAAGCCGACACGATATTCACGAACCTTGATTTCCTTGGGGACGCCAATACGCATTGTCTGATCTCCACGCATATGTATCGATAGTGTTCTACCGGCCAATCTAGAATTTCGCGCCGTCTTACACCGCACACAAAGTTTGCGCTATTCCTTGCGGCACAATATTTGGGGATAATCCGATGGCGGCAAAGAAAGCTCAGGCGGGCTTTGCAGAGACAGGTATTTGATGATGCGCAACCCGAAATATCATGATTTGAAGCAATTGGGTGATAGTTCAGCCATTGCGCAATCACCCGACGAGGCTCAGTTGGAACGCGTCGCCAACCCGTGTGACGAGCCGTATCTGATCCGTTTTGCCTGTCCGGAATTCACGTCGATTTGCCCGGTTACGGGTCAACCTGATTTCGCGCATCTCGTGATAGATTACACTCCGGACGCATGGATTGTGGAATCGAAATCGCTCAAGCTCTTCTTGGGTGCCTTTCGCAATCACGGTGCCTTTCATGAAGCCTGTACGACGCAAATCGGCCAGCGCCTGGTGAAGGAAATAGCGCCCAAATGGTTACGTATTGGCGGATACTGGTATCCACGCGGCGGCATTCCGATTGATGTCTTCTATCAGACAGGCGAGGCCCCCAAAGGATTGTGGATCCCGGATCAAGGCGTCGCGCCTTACCGAGGGCGCGGTTAGCCCTGCCAGTGTTCAATTCCGGCAGTTGGCCGCAAACGTTCAACCGGATCTTCGCTGGGCGTTCCAAAATGCATAAAACCCGCAATGCGTTCGCCGGACCGTAATCCCATCGTGTCACGAATGCTTGGGTGATAGGCGAACCATTCTGTCAGCCATTGTCCGCCATAACCCATGGCATTGGCGGCCAGCAGCATGTTCTGGCAGACGGCACCAGCAGAGAGTATTTGCTCCCATTCCGGGATTTTGTGGTTTTCGATTACTGTCGATATGACCGCAACGACCAGCGGCGCCCGCGTCAGTCGATTGCGTTCAATCTCGATATGCTCGTCATTGATATTCTGAAAATGGGTCGCCGCGACTTTTGCGAGAATATTTCCAAAATTCTCGCGCGACGGGCCTTCAAAAATCACAAAACGCCATGGGGTCAATTTTCCATGATCCGGCACACGCTGGGCAATTTGCAAAAGGGTTTTAAGCTCTGAAGGATTGGGAGCGGGTTCGGTCAGGGCCACTGCGGCAGTAGAGCGCCGACGTGCCAGCATGGAGAGCC
>CAXBKM010000364.1:0-2314 GCA_963976265.1 uncultured Maricaulaceae bacterium | reverse complement strand
CTCAGCCTGGCGCGGCGAACCGCACTGCATCCAGAAGACAAGACCGAAAAATTGACCGTAAAGATTTGGGCTGCACGCAAGGATATGCATGCCGCTGAACCGGGGAGCGCGCGCAATGACGCGCAGACGGCATCATGAAGCATTTTCCATCCGCCACCGAAGCCTTGAAGGCCAATGGTGCGCCATCAGTTTCGTTTGAGTTTTTTCCACCCAAATCCGATGCGATGGAAGACCGGCTTTGGGATGCTGTGACACGGTTGGAGCCTTATGGCCCGTCCTTTGTGTCGGTCACCTATGGGGCAGGCGGCACAACGCGCGAACGCACCCATCGCACGGTGAAACGCATCGCCCAGGAAACCGGGCTGACATCTGCGGCGCACCTGACGTGTGTTGGTGCCACGAAAGCCGAACTCGACGGCGTGATTTCCGATTACGCCGCCGCCGGGGTCAAACACATTGTCGCCTTGCGCGGAGATTCACCAGACGGTGTTGGTGCGGCCTATCAGGGGCATCCGGGCGGCTACACATCAACACCCGAACTGGTCGCCGCCATCCGGCGCATCGGTGATTTTGATGTATCAGTTGGGTGTTATCCTGAATGCCATCCCGACAGTCCCGATCTGGATCATGACATTGATGTCCTGAAAGCCAAGGTCGATGCGGGCGCGACGCGTGCCATTACACAATTTTTCTTTGACCCGGACGTGTATTTCCGGTTTCGCGACCGCGCCGTCGCTGCCGGTATCACGATACCGATTATTCCCGGCCTGATGCTGCAATCCAATTTTGAAGGGCTCAAACGCATGGCGGGCATGTGCAAGGCGTCCATTCCCGATGACGTGCATGCCTTTTATGACGGGCTGGAGAATGACGCGGAAGCGCGTGACTTCGTGACCGCCAATGTGGCAGCGCGTCTGGCCCGCAAGCTGGCGCGCGGCGGGGTCGAGCATTTCCATTTTTATACGCTGAATCGGGCGGGGCTCGCGATTTCGACCTGCCGCCTGTTGGGCGTCAAAGCCGAGACAGTGGCGGCCTGATCCGATGACACGAACCGACCGCATTGCGGCGCTACAAGCCGCCGCGAAAACGCGCATTGTCATTCTCGATGGACCCAAGGGGACTGAAGTCCAGAATTTGGGACTGAAAGACGGTGATTTCCGCGGCGAGCGTTTTGCGACGCACTATCATGACCTTCAGGGTGATAACGATATTCTCAACCTGACCCGCCCCGATGACATAGCCGATATTCACCGCGCCTACGCACGGGCGGGCGCGCAGATCATGTCGACCAACACATTTAACGCCAATGCGATCAGCCAGGATGATTACGGCCTGTCGTCCACCGCGTATGAGATCAACAAGGCTGGCGCGGAGATCGCGCGCCGCGTCGCTGATGAGTTTTCAAGTGACGGAAGTTTGCGATGGGTCGCGGGTGCCATGGGGCCGACCAGCCGAACGCTCTCCCTTTCGCCGGACGTCAATCGTCCTGAATTCCGCGCGGCGACATTCGAGGAAATGGTGACCAATTACACCGAGGCGGCGCGCGGCCTGATTGATGGCGGGGCGGACTATCTGCTGATCGAAACCGTGTTCGACACGCTGAACGCCAAGGCAGCGATTGCGGCAGTGCGCGACCTGGAAGCGGAACGCGGCGAGACCTTGCCAATGGCGCTCTCCATGACTGTCGTCGACATGTCGGGGCGTAATCTATCGGGCCAGACGGTCGAAGCATTCTGGAATTCCATTCGCCATGCCAACCCGATCACCGTGGGCATTAATTGCGCGCTGGGCGCCGAGCAAATGCGCCCCTATGCCGCCGCCCTGTCACGCGTCGCGGACACGCTGGTCCATGTCTATCCCAATGCCGGATTGCCCAATGATCTGGGCGGATATGATGAACAGCCCGAGACGACATCCGGGCATTTGGGCGAATGGGCATCGTCGGGCCTGTTCAATATTGTTGGCGGCTGCTGCGGGACAACACCGGCCCATATCGCGGCGATTGCCAAGGCTGTAAAAGACGCATCACCGCGTGCCATTCCGGAGCGCCCTTGCGCCATGCGCCTTTCAGGTCTTGAGCCGTTCGAGTTGGCGTCATGAGCCAGTCAAGCTCCACCTTCGTCAATATTGGCGAACGCACCAATGTGACCGGATCGGCGCGTTTCAAAAAACTGATCATGGCCGATGATTATACCGAGGCGCTTTCGGTTGCGCGCCAACAGGTCGAAAATGGCGCCCAGATCATCGATGTGAACATGGATGAGGGCTTGCTCGATTCTGTCGAGGCAATGACGCACTTCCTCAATTTGATCGC
>CAXBKM010000363.1:0-2352 GCA_963976265.1 uncultured Maricaulaceae bacterium | reverse complement strand
CTGGCGCGCGAGCTTGATCCAGACCGCAATCAGGCCGCCTTCGTCGCGATGGGTCTTGCCGTTATCGCTGTCGGGTTTGAGCTGACACCCGGCCTGTTGATCACGGCGACGGTGCTGATGAGCGTGCGCATCGTCAATCGCACCGTCGGCCCATCGGTGCGCCTGACCGATCTGGTCATGGTGCTGTTGCTCGCGGGCGCCGCCATTGTCATCAGCGGCGCCTGGTGGGCCGGACTGATACTCGCCGCCGCAATATCGCTTGATGGCTATCTGGATGGTGATCCGAAACGCAATATTGTCTTTTCAGGCATGGCGCTGGTTTTCGGCCTGGCTGGATGGGGGTTGCAGGCCTTTGCCCTGCCCGATTTTGCGCCCCTATGGTGGGAATGGATGGCCGCCATTGTCGTGGTGGGCGGCGCATTCCTTGCCATGGCGCTGAGTTGCCCGCCGGTCAAAAGTCAGTGCGATGCGACGGGCGACGCTCTCTCTCGAAATCGCGTCAAAGCCGGAATGATTCTGGCTTTGGCCGGAGGCTATTTGAGCTTGCTGGGAGGGCTCGATGGCCTGACCGCTTCCCTGCCGATCTGGGCGGCGATGGCCGGCGTGACCGAGGGCCGTGCCATGCCCAAACGCAAACTCTAACGCACGACCCAAGCCATACCGTCCGGTTCATCGCCCGTTTCGATACGGCCCGTAACGGTGCGCGTCGCGGTATCAATCACGGTGACAAAATCATCTTGCGTATTGGCGATAAAGGCACGCGACCCGTCCGAATCCATAACAATGCCGATGGGTACAGCGCCGACGTCAATTGTCGTCATTAATTCGCGCGTGCGTGCATCAAACACGGCGACATCGCCGCTTGTTGCATTGGAGACATAAACCTCGCGGCCATCCGTGGTGAATTTGGCCCGAATTGGAAATTCACCGCCTGAATTAAAGTCCGCGATAATGGTGTCGGTCGCCGTTTCGATGATGGACACAGTATTTGCGGCGCGGTTGGTTACCCAGACTTCGGCGCCATCCGCCGAGACATCAATGCCTTCGGCGCCCGCGCCGGTCGGTATGGAGACAACACTGTCATCGCGTCGGTCAATTACCGTAACCGAGCCTGATCCAATATTGGCGATATAGAGTTTTGAACTGTCCGGCGTCGGGACAAGTTGATGGCTGACGCGCTGGCCAGTCGCCCACACGCGCGTGATCTCACCGGTCGCAACGGCAATTTCTGTCACCGTACCGCTGGTTTCAGTCGTGACCCAGACATGCGCCCCGTCCGGGCTCGCCCAGATGCCGTGCGGGCCAATATTCTGCCCCAGATCCCAAACCGCTGTGCGTTCTGCTGTTTCCAGATCAACCACACTGACCGTATCGCCGCGCGCCCCGCCATAATCGCTGACATAGGCAGTCTGATGATCCGGGCTGACGGCCACTTCGTGCGGATTTCGCCCGGTTCCAACCAGAGCTTCTATACTGAGCGTCTCGGCATCAACAATGGCGAGCGTATCATCGCCCTTGTTGACCACCAGCAGGAGGTCGTCGGCGTGTGCCGCAGCCGACAGGCTAAGAGCTGTGGACAGGACCAGAAGGGCTTTCATGGGCGTCGCTCCGAATTTGGTATCGGTGCCAATCTAGCAAGGCATTTGAAAAAATTCATCTGCCAAATAAGTCAGCCAAGCAGCCGCGCCCGCGCCGCATCATATTCGGCTTTGAGCCGGTCGATATAATCACCCGCGGACAGGACAGAGGTCACCGCGCCAATGCCCTGTCCCGAACCCCAGATATCCTTCCAGGCTTTGGCATCGCTGCCGCCGAAATTCATCGCAGACGGATCGCTTTCCGGCAGATTGTCCGGATCAAGTCCGGCATTGCGGATCGAGCTTTTCAGATAATTGCCGTGCACGCCGGTAAACAGATTGGAATAAACGATGTCATCGGAATCGCCATCGACAATGCCCTGCTTGTAGGCCTCACTGGCGCGGGCTTCCTCGGTCGCAATAAAGGCCGAGCCGATATAGGCATAGTCTGCGCCCATCGCCTGCGCCGCCAGCACCGCTTCACCGGTCGAGATCGAACCGGACAGGGCCAAAGGACCATCAAAGAATTCGCGAATTTCGGAGACCAGCGCAAAGGGCGATTTGACGCCGGCATGGCCACCCGCACCGGCACACACCGCGATCAATCCATCGGCGCCTTTTTCCAGTGCCTTTTTGGCGAAGAAATTGTTGATAATGTCGTGCATGGTAATTCCGCCCCAGGAATGGACGGCGTCGTTGAGCTCAGCCCGCGCGCCGAGCGATGTAATCACCATCGGCACTTTATATTTGGCGCAGGTTTCAAGGTCGGCTTCCA
>CAXBKM010000362.1:0-2353 GCA_963976265.1 uncultured Maricaulaceae bacterium | reverse complement strand
CGGCGCAGTATTAAGCGGCGCGGTCCTGTCCGGCGCCGAGTTGCGCGAGGCGCGTGGATTGACGCAAAGCCAGCTCAATTCTGCCTGTGGCGACCCCAGCACACAACTGCCGGCGGGCCTACGCATTCCTGCTTGCCGGTCGACGCGCTGATTTCTGACTTACGCCTAACCATTCACTTACCGCAATTTAAGTCGCGAAACCGGCGCAACTGCCCTATGTCAGCATTGTTATGATTTTGCGCCCACGCGCCATATTGTTTGCCTTGATGGCAACGACCGCCCTGCAGGCCCCGGCCGCCCTTGCCGGTGACGAGCATCCGCATCGCCGTTTGTCGATTTCCGGAGAATGTACGGCGTGCGATTTTTCCGGGCAGAACATGTCGGGTGCCGTAATTATCGGCGCGCATTTCACAGACACCGATTTTACCGACACCGAAATGCCGGACGCACGTCTGCATGAATGCCGGTTTGAAGCGTCGGACTTCTCAGATGCCAATTTGGCTCGAAGCCGGATATCCGGCACCAGCTTCATCAATTCGACATTCGAAGACGCCAGCCTGATGCAGGTTCAAGGCGAACGGATCAACTTTGCTCATGGCACTTTGTCGAGCGCTGATTTCTCGAATGCCCGCTTTGTCGTTATCGATTTTGACGATGCTGACCTGTCAGAGGCGATCTTTGCAGGCGCGGAACTTTATCATGCCAATTTTTCTGACGCGGACCTTGAACGCGCCGTTTTCAGGGGCGCGCGCCTGCAACGGGCGATCTTTGATCATGCAACCGGGCAAAGGGTTCAGTTTGTTGGAGCCGATTTGCGCGGTGCCAGCTTTCTGGGCGCAAGTTTGCGCCGTGCCGATTTTACGGATGCCCAGCTTGAGCACGCCAATCTGTCATCGGCCGACCTGAAAGGCTCGCGCGGGCTCACTGCCGAACAATTGGCGACCGCTTGCGGCGATGATGAAACGCAACTGCCCGGCAATTTGAGCATCCTGGCCTGCGAACAGGCCCCCCAACCCAATGGCGTGATGTGGGTGATGACTACCAACAGCGACGGTCAATCGCGTGTGGTAAGTCCCAACCAGCTCCGCTTGGCCAATGGCTCAATCCTGCGCGCCATAGAAGCTGCCATCGAAAACGCTGACGGCGATATATCGCGAGAAGCGCTTGCCGGGGCCATGCGTGAAGCCCGCGAAGCGGGAATCGACATCCGTATCGATCGCGAGGCTTTAAGCGAATCTTTCAATGACGCGCTGGACGCCCGCCGGGAAGCCCTTGAAACCATGCGCGAAGAATTGGCGCGTACCCAACGCGATGTGGGCCGCGCTGAAAGGGACGCCAATCGTCACGCCTTGCGTGAAGCGGCACGCCAGGCTGAACGTGAATTGCGCGAGATCGAACGCGCGGAGCATGAAATGGAGCGCGTCGAACGCGTTTTGAGCGGTGAGACGCTGATTTTCACCAATGGGCAAAATGATGTCAGGGTCTTTGACAATGATAGCATGAACCAGGGTCGTTGGCGCTTTGAGGTCCAGGTTTCGCCCGGGCCGCGCAGCATCCCCGAGCCTGCCCCTATTCCCGACCCGCCAGACCATGACGATCACGATGTCGCGGATTCCCACAGCTGGATCATCACTGACGAGTCAGCGCAAAAGGGCGAGCAGCATGATGAGGGCGACGAACATGACCACGACATGGATTTCGGTCATGAAGGCGAGTGATCGCCTGAATTAGGCCGGGTCGGACTTTTTCGGGCCTGGTTTGACGACACGCAGGCTGAGATCGCGCAGCTGCGCAGCATCGGCCTCCGCAGGCGCATTCATCAACAAATCTGCGGCCTGCTGGTTCATCGGGAACACACAGACTTCGCGCAGATTTTTTGCGCCGACCAGCAGCATGACAATCCGGTCCACACCCGCGGCCATACCGCCGTGCGGAGGTGCGCCGTACTGGAAGGCCCGGTACAGCGCGCCAAAGCGCTCCTTGACCACGTCCGGGCCCAAACCGGTAATCCCGAACGCCTTGATCATGGTTTCCGGGATGTGGTTTCGGATCGAACCCGACGCAATCTCAAACCCGTTACAAACGAGATCATATTGCTGGGCTTTCAGCGCCAACAGAGCGTCCGTGCCTTCGGCCTCGGCGGCTTCCAGAGCTTCCATACCGCCTTTCGGCATGGAAAACGGGTTGTGCGAGAAGTCGACCTTCTTGTTGTCTTCATCCCACTCATACATGGGGAAATCGATAATCCAGGCGAGCGCAAACTCGTCTTTGCGGACCAGATCAAGCTCGGATCCAACACGGTCACGCGCCTTGCCTGCAAAGCTGGTGAAGTCTTTGGGAACACCGGCCACAA
>CAXBKM010000361.1:0-2356 GCA_963976265.1 uncultured Maricaulaceae bacterium | reverse complement strand
CGGGTCTGGCCTGCCCATATCCATCCAGACCTGCGCCGACCAAAGTCCAACCAATTCACCAAACATTTGGCTGATCGACGGGGCAGTGATGAAATCCTCGCCTGCGCCAATCGGGTTTTTGGTCGCGTAATAACCGTCGCGTGGATGAAACAGGGCTTCGGTCATGAAGGCCGCAACCGAGATCGGCCCGTGCGTTTCAATCCGTTCACGCAAGCGCGCGGCGACACTGGTCTCTGGTGTCTCAGGCATGATCAGGCCGTTTTGGCAGGAGCGGCTTTCAGCGCGCGGTTGATCAGCCAGGCGCCAGCGATGATCATCGGAATGGAGAGCAGCATGCCCATTGTGATATAGCCCTGAAGCGCTTCGGGCATATGCCGATCGGGTTCGCGTACTGTTTCAAGCACGGCGCGGAAAATCCCGTAACTCACCAGGAAGAGGCCGGTATTCAGGCCCGGTCTGGCCAGTGAACGGAATTTCCACGTTGCGATATTGACGATGGCGAAAATCGCAAGACCTTCCAGCGCAGCCTGATAGAGCTGGCTCGGATGGCGGCAAAGTCCCAGCGGATCGTCTGCAAACTGCATGGCCCACGGCACATCGGATGCACGGCCCCAGAGCTCGCCATTGATGAAATTCGCCATTCGGCCAAAGAAGAGACCAATCGGCGCGACAACGGCAGCGGCGTCGGCAACACGCCAGAGGTCGAGCTTGCGCGCGCGCGACGTGAAGAAGAGCGCCAGCGCCACACCGATCAAGCCGCCATGGAAGGCCATGCCGCCTTCAACAATCCCGGTGACGATCCACAAGGGGCGCTCCCAGATTGCATCAGTTTGATAAAACAGCACATAGCCCAGACGTCCACCGGCGATCACGCCGATTGTGGCCCACATCAGCAAATCATCGACATCATCGATATCGAAGGGTGATTTCACAGATTTCTTGGCACCCCGATTGGTCCAGAGCAGCGGACGGCGGGACAGGGCCACCATATAGCGCCAACCCAGCAGCAGGCCGGCAATGTAGGCGACCGCGTACCAGCGCAGATCAAACCGCAATTCCTGGCCGAAGAGTTCGAACGGTCCGATTGTAAAAATAATCGGGTCAATCAGGTCGAATGCCGGGATGCAGCTCATCATGGTTTTATTTCCTGTACCGCAGCGCCGCATTGCATGGATCGCCACCAATGCGCATATAGATGATAACGAAACAGGTAATGGCGCTTTTCCATGCAAACACGCAACCCACTGATGAATGATTTCGCTGAATTGATGACCGACGCATTTGCGGCGGCGCAGGCCGCAGGCGACGAAGCCCGGACCGCCATGCGCGGTCAGGCCGAGAAGTTTGTTGCCCATATGGATCTGGTTCCGCGCGAAGAATTCGAAGCCGTCAAAGAGGTCGCAGCGGCGGCGCGCGCTGAGGTGGAAACGCTGGAGGCCCGCATTGCCGCGCTGGAAGCGGCGGCTCAAAAGCCGGCGCCAGCCAAGCGCAAAACTGCGACAAAAAAGCCAACAACCAAAAAAACCTGACCGGCCTTGATATTGCTCTTGGCGCTGCTTCGGCTCTACCGTCGAAGCGGGCGGCCCGATTCGCATATCTCAAAAGGGCCAGAACAGGGGGACCCAAATGGAATTAGTCTCCGACGTAACGTCCGCTATCAGTGATCCGCTGGATTCTGTTGAGCAGGCCGTGATTGCCGAACAGCTCCCGTATGAGCGCGACGAAAACGGTGAAATCCACATGAGCGCGCCCGGTGCGTGGCGCGATCATCAAATCTGGTTTGCCTGGCGCCCGGAACTCGACGCAATCCATATCTGCGCCAGCCTGGAGCTGAAAACTCCGCCGAACCGCTATCGCGAAGTCTGCGAGCTGGTGGCGCGCCTGAACGAGAAACTCTGGTTCGGACATTTCGATGTTTGGGCCGAAGATGGCGGCGTGCTCTATCGACATGCCATTCCCCTGCCTGCAGGCGAAGTTCTGTCACCTGTCCAGGCCGCCCTGCTGATCAGTGCGGCGCGCGAAGCTGGCGAGCGCTTCTATCCCGCGTTTCAATTCCTGATCTGGGGCGGCAAGTCGGTCGAGGAATCGGCGCAGGCTGCGATGTTTGAAACGGCCGGGGAGGCTTAGAGCGCGTGTCTGACAATCGCCGCATAGCACTGGTTGGCGCAGGCCATATGGGAAGCGCACTGGCAGCCGGGTGGCTGCGCGGCAAATCCGGACTTGATCCGGCACGCCTGCTCGTCGCTGACCCGGACCCCGGCGAGGCCGGAAAGGCGCTCATTGCCGATAACGTACTGAAGCATGTCGCTGAAATCGGCCCACGCATGGCCAAGGATATTGGCCTTGTCGTATTGGC
>CAXBKM010000360.1:0-2365 GCA_963976265.1 uncultured Maricaulaceae bacterium | reverse complement strand
GCATCGCATCCAAGGGCACTGCTGGATCATAAATAACATATGCGGCTTCGGCGGCGTCCAGCATTTCGGGCGCATAGCCGAAACGGGATGTGAAATCCGTACGGCGCATCTCGATGAAACGATCGTCCCATTCGGCCACGCTAGGATCCAGCGTCGCTTGCGGTTGAATGGCAACAACCCGTGCGCCGGGGGCCGCAACAGAATAGGCCGCCGCCGCATAGCCACCCGGACCTGCACCATAGAAAACAACGCGGTCGAATTCGTCAAAAAACCCGTCGTCAATCAACCGGTCGAAGAACGCATAGACATTTTCGTCGCGAAACCACGTATCCCCTTCGGAGGCGATGCACAGATGCGACCAGTCTTCGTTGCGGACCATTTCCCACCCCAAAGGGTGTGCCAATGATGACAGGGCGCGCATCCCGCTGATGGTTTCAAAGCTGACCAGCAGAGTTTTCGTCTTTTTCAAAAAGATCGCATGATGTTTGCGCCCGAGCGTTTCGTAGAACCCATCGTCCTGCGCGACTTGGACAACAGCATCTAGCCACGCATCTTTCGAAAAATCGGCAAATGAAGTCTCGAGCGTGAAGGGGGTATCGATCATGGTAAACGTCCTCAATCGTAAACGGGCACAAGGCACCCTAGGCTTTGGTATGAGGTATCAGCGCATTAAGGCAAAAATGCGGAGATTTAAGGCATATTTATAGCACATTGTGTGGTGCATCCAAGGCAAAGTCTCGGGCCTCAGACGCGCTTGGCCCTTGACCGCGCCGGATCAGAATGCACCACTCGTGCCAGCCAAAACGGGAGAACGCCATGCAACTGCCCCCTTCGATTGATGCCGTACAAGAGCTGCTTGCGGGGCAGGGCTATGTCTGCGGCCGCCCGCTGGCGACAGTCGTCTTCCTGAGCCTAACGTTGGGCCGCCCGCTGTTTCTGGAAGGCGAAGCGGGCGTCGGCAAGACAGAGATCGCCAAAGCGCTTGCCCTTGCGCTGAACCGCAAGTTGATCCGGCTGCAATGCTACGAAGGCCTGGATGCTTCGACGGCTGTCTACGAATGGAACTTTCCGGCACAGATGATCGCCATCCGCACGGCAGAGGCGACGGGCGATACCTCGCGACGTCAGCTTACCACCGAATTGTTCAGCGATGATTTCCTGATTGAACGGCCCTTGCTCGAGGCGATGCGCCCTGACGAGCGGGGTGCGCCGATCTTGTTGATCGACGAGCTTGACCGCACGGACGCCCCCTTTGAGGCCTTCTTGCTTGAAGCGCTCAGCGATTTTCAGGTCACGATCCCCGAGCTTGGCACGATCAAGGCCCCCGAACCACCAATCGTGATCCTGACGTCTAATCGCACGCGAGAGGTGCATGATGCGCTTAAACGCAGGTGCCTTTACCACTGGGTCGATTATCCAGACTTCACCCGCGAAATGGAGATTTTGGCCGCCCGCGCCCCCGAAGCCTCCAGCGCGCTCAGCCGCGAGGTGGTGGCCTTTGTTCAGCAGTTGCGCACTGAAGATCTGTTCAAGAAGCCTGGCGTGGCCGAAACAATCGACTGGGCAAAATGCTTGCTTGCACTGGATGTGATCAACCTGAGCCCCGAAACCATCGCCGACACGCTCGGGGCTATTCTGAAATACCAAGATGACATCGCCAAGCTGCAAGGTTCCGAAGCGAAACGGATTCTGGATCAAGCCAAAGCCAGTCTGGACCCCTCCAGTTGAGCCGCGCCACTGCTTCCAAATGGACAAAAATCCTCGGGGGTCTGGGGGCTGACAGCCCCCGGTGGGCAACTGCCTGATGGAACATCTGCCATTAGAGCTGCCGGATAATCCTAAACTTGCCGGCAATATCACCCATTTCGCCCGTGCCTTGCGTCGCGCGGGCCTGCCAATAGGCCCGGGCCGCGTGATTGACGCGATCCGCGCGGTAGAGGTGGCGGGGTTCACCGACAAGACAGATTTCTACTGGACGCTGCACGCCTGTTTCGTGAACCGTCCCGAACACCGGATCATCTTTGCGCAGCTCTTTCGTTTGTACTGGCGCGATCCGCGGTATCTGGAACATATGATGGCGGCGATGTTGCCGGCGATCCGTGGCGTACAGGAAGACCGCCCCGCTCAAGCCGCCGAGAAACGCGCCGCCGAAGCCCTGCTGGATGGTGCCGAGGCGCCCGACCGCGAAGAAGAAGGGCCCGATGATGATCGCGAGACAGAGATCAAGGTCGACGCGAGCCTCACGATGTCCTCGCGCGAACGTCTGCGCAGCCTTGATTTCGAACTGATGAGCCTCGCCGAGGTGGCCGAGGCCAAGAAGATGCTGGCGCGGTTGAGCCTGCCGGTTAAACCCATGCCCTCGCGC
>CAXBKM010000359.1:0-2373 GCA_963976265.1 uncultured Maricaulaceae bacterium | reverse complement strand
CCAGCCCCATCATCACGATGGGCCGACCACTGCGCAGCACGATGTCGGCGGCATGCGGATCGGCATAGATATTGAACTCGGCTGAGGGTGTGACATTGCCGCCTTCGCGCATCGCACCGCCCATCAAGACGATTTCGGCGATTTTCGGCAAGATGCGCGGCTCCATCTCGATGGCGAGCGCGATATTGGTCAGCGGCCCATTGGGCACGAGCGTGACCGGTGCGTTCTGCGCCAGCAATGTCTCGACGAGCCATGCAATGGCGTTCTGGTCTTCGACGCCTTTGATCGGTTCAAAGGGCTCAACGCCCAGCATGCCGGTCTCGCCATGGACATGTTCGGCGGTTTCAAGGTCCCGCGCCATGGGACGCGGCGAGCCCATGAAAACCGGTACATCCTCTCGGCCCGCCAATTCGCGGATCATGCAGGCATTGCGCGAGTTGAGCGCAACCGGCACATTGCCCGCCACCGTCGTGATACCCAGAATGTCGAACTCATCAGGCGCAGCAAAGGCCAGAAACAGCATGATGGCGTCATCAATGCCGGGATCACAATCAATGATGATGGGTCTGCGCTGCATCTGCGCCCGTCTCCTGCCTTGAAGTTCAGATTATAAGTGGCCCGTCCTGATCATCCATCGGATATCTCGTCAGTGTGCCGATACGACCGCTCACTCGCCCTGTGTTCATATTGGTCTATCTATGCCATGCGTTCGACGGATATATCCATCTAAACCGTTAGCCTGTCAGCAGGCTAGTTGATGCTGGGAAAAACAAGAATGATAACGACGCGAAATTTGATAGTGGCCGCTATCGCCATTATCCTGTCGGCAGGCGCCGCCTGGTATTTTTTCGGGCGGGAGTCCGGCCTGTCCGAAGCCTTCAATATCGAGACCAGCGAAGCAGACATCGCTGATATTCGTCGCTCGGTGTCGGCGTCTGGCTCGGTGCGCGCGCGGGTGACGGTCGAGGTTGGTTCGCAGCTCTCCGGTCAGCTTGCCGAGATCATGGTCGACTACAATTCACCGGTTGAAGCCGGGCAGATCATTGCCCGGATTGACCCCCAAAGTTTCGAGACCCGCGTACGCGAGAGCGAAGCCGCACTGGCAACGGCTGAAGCGCAAATCTCCCTGCAACGTGCCGGATTACAGCGCGTTGATGCGAATTTGCTGGTCGCGGAAGAAGACTTTGCCCGTGTTGAATCCCTGCATGAGCGCGGGATCGCCAGTGATGCCGCCCTCCAGGCCGCTGTGGCCCAGCTGGCCTCAGCGCGCTCTGAACGCTCCGTTGCGCTGGCGCAGATCAACAATGCCCGCGCCGCCTTGCAGCAACGCGAAGCCACGCTGGAAGGCGCGCGCATCGATCTGGAGCGCACCATTATTCGTGCGCCGATTGATGGCGTTGTGATCGACCGCGTCGTCGATGTCGGCCAGACAGTCGCAGCCAGCATGTCAGCCCCCACCCTGTTCACCATTGCGCAGGATCTCTCGGTTGTTCAGATCGACGCGCAAGTCGATGAATCCGACATTGGTCAGGTGCGTCAGGGCCAGAGTGCCAGTTTTAATGTCGATGCCTTCCCCGGACAGAGCTATGACGGTGTGGTCGATCAGGTGCGTCTGGCGGCCACGAATACAGCCAATATCGTCACCTATACGGTGGTGATCACGGCCGACAATCCGGGCGGGCGTTTGCTGCCCGGCATGACCGCCAATCTGGACATTGTGACCGGCGAGCGATCAGGCGTTTTGTCAGTGCCCAATGGCGCGCTGCGCTTTCGTCCTTCGGGTGAGCTGGAAGATCGGATTATCGCAGCGCCGGAACGCGAAGGCGCGCGCGGTCAACGCGCCGGTCGTAATGGGCCTGGCGGGCGCGGCGGCGGTCGGGGTGGCCCTGGTCGCGGGATGGCCCAGATGGCCGAACAATTGGGCATGACCGACGATCAACAAGAGCAGGCACAAACTGCGATGCGGCAGATCTTCTCGCAAATGCGCGCGCAGGCCGAAGCAGGCGGACGCCCGGATCGCTCCGCCATGCAGAGCCAGATCGCACAAGCGCTTAGCGGCATTCTGACGACTGAACAAATGACCCAATACCGCCAGATGCAGGCCGAAGCGCGCGCCATGGCTTGAAGCGGGTGAATCTGTAATCACACGCGCACGTTTAGCCGAATAATGCCAGCGCCATTGATCGAATGCCGCGAGCTGACGCGTACCTATCAGATGGGCGATACGGCCGTGCATGCCTTGCGCGGTGTCTCAACCACGATTGCGGACGGCGATTACGTCGCCGTTATGGGCGCGTCGGGATCCGGCAAGTCCACCTTCATGAATATGCTCGGCGCGCTCGACCGACCTGATTCCGGTTTTCTGTCGATCTC
>CAXBKM010000358.1:0-2395 GCA_963976265.1 uncultured Maricaulaceae bacterium | reverse complement strand
GGTTTTTGCCATGATGGGCGAGCCTGGCTCGGACTGGACCGCCATTCTCGGCGCATCGCTCGCGGCGGGCGCGCTGGGCCTGGCCGACGATCTTCTGGCGCTCAACGCCAAGGAAAAATTTGGAATATTGCTGGGAATTGCCTTTGCCGCAGCCATCGCAATCGGCCCGGTCACGCAAATTGACCTTGGCATTTACGATCTGCCGATTGGCTATTGGGTCGGCATTGCGGGGTCGGCTCTGTGGATTTTCACCGTGATCAACGCCATCAATTTCATGGATGGTTCTGACGGATTGATCGTTGCGGCCCTGATCCCTGTGGGGCTCGGCCTCAGCCTGATCACGGGCGATATGATGGGCGTACTGCTTGGCGTATCCCTGCTCGGTTTTGCGGCCTGGAACAAGCCGCGCGCCCGCCTTTTTCTGGGCGATGTGGGCTCGTTATTTGTCGGTGCCATTTTCGCATGCACAGCACTGGCCGCGGTCAATGAGACCGGCGAAATCAGCGTCTGGATTGCACCGCTCTTGATTCTGCCATTGCTGGCCGATGTCCTGCTGACCCTCGCGGCGAAGCTGAAAGCCGGCAAACGTCTCGCCGAAGCCCATCGCAGCCACGCCTATCAATTGCGTCTGCGCATGACGACGAGCCATTCTGCCGTTGCCGGGTTTTTCGGATTCGCCGCTGTAATGCTGGTCATCGTCGGTTTCGGAGCCGTGCGGTTCGGGGGCATCGCACCCCTGGCAGCCTTTGTGGCAATTGTCGGCGTTCTGACGTGGTATCAATACCGGATACGCAGCCGCGCCAAGGCAGCAGGACTTGATCTGAATGAATAAGGCGCTGCTTTAGTAAACCCGTTCGACGACGAATTCGGCCAGATCACTCAAGGCCTGCTTCCAGACATTATCCGGGAAGGCCTTCAGGGCATCACGCGCCGCATTGGCATGAATTCGTGCGGCATCATGCGTCGCTTCGAGCGCGCCGTGTCGCTCGATAATCGTACGCGCCGTGTCGAAATCACCGTCGCGCTGATCCTTGTTGGAAATCACGCGTTCCCAAAAGGCGCGCTCCTCGCCATCGGCTTTCTGCAAGGCCAGGGCAACCGGCAGGGTGACCTTGCTCTCGCGGAAATCATCACCGGTATTCTTGCCCAGATCCGTGTCAAACCCGCCATAATCGAGCATGTCGTCGACCAATTGGAAGGCAAGGCCAATCTCGCGGCCATAGCGATCAAGCGCGGCGATCTCGTCTGCTGAACGATCCGCGATAATGCCGGAGACTTCAGCAGCGGCTGCAAACAGGGCTGCCGTCTTGGCTTCGATAATCGCACGGTAGGAGTCGACACTGACATCAATATCACCGGCCGCTGCCAGTTGGCGCACTTCACCTTCGGCAATGATGCTGGCCGCGCGCGACAGCGAATGCAGCGCCTGCAGGGATTCAGCGTCCACCATCAGCATGAAAGAGCGCGCAAACAGGAAATCACCGACCAGAACGCTCGGCGCATTACCCCAAACGACATTGGCGGCCTTCTTGCCGCGCCGCAGACCACTTTCATCCACGACATCATCGTGCAGCAGCGTTGCGGTGTGAATAAATTCAACAGCCGCCGCGAGCTTGAGCTGGGCGTCGCCCTCATAGCCCAGCATACGCGCGCTCGCGAGCGTGATCATCGGACGAATGCGCTTACCACCTGCCTCAACAAGGTAATGCGCCAGTTTCGGGATCAGCGGAACAGGACTGCCCATCCGTTCCAGGATCAGCTTGTCGACCAGTCGCATATCGTCATAGGCGAGTGATGCGAGCCGCTCGGCCGCATTCAAATCGCGCTCAGCGCTCTTGTTTGCCTTGACACTGATATCCAAGTCTTGCCCCTGAAAGCCTTTGGCGGGAGTAATGCCAACAATAGGAATGGCGAGGGCGTGCGGCAAGCACGAGACTCCGCGCGAATAGTCGCACAAGGATGAAATCACCGTGATTGAGATTTTGCGAACCAACAACCCGGTCAAATTGTCCTTTGCCCAAGCGGTCATGAACGAAATTGGTATCGAGCATTTTACCCTAGATGACGGCATGTCGAGCCTTTATGGCGGCGGATTGCCCTTTATCCGGCAACGCCTGATGGTTGATGAAAGTGACGCCCACGCCGCGAAGACCGCTCTCGCGCGGGCCTTCGCCGAAAACGAATCCTGAGGCCATGTCCACGACCTGTGACCGATTTCTGGATGGACGGGTCGTCGTCAATCAGCCCGCTGACGGGTTTCGTGCCGGAATAGATGCGGTGCTGCTGGCCGCTGCAATCGGGGCCAGGCCAGAACACAGCCTGCTGGAATTGGGGTGCGGGGCCGGCACAGCCATGCTCTGCACCGCTTCCCGTTTGCCGCATTGCCATTTTACCG
>CAXBKM010000357.1:0-2396 GCA_963976265.1 uncultured Maricaulaceae bacterium | reverse complement strand
CAGTTCTACGAGCTTTACGCCATTGCGATGGCCGTTATTGGCGGCGTCAGTTTGACAGGCGGGCGTGGATCTATTGTCGGCACTGTTTTGGGGGCGATGGTCTTTGGAGTAATCCAGTCTGGGTTCACGTTCATTAAGCTAGACGCTTATTACCAACTGATTGCGATGGGATCGATTATCATCGGTGCGGTCGTTCTGGATCAGTATCGTCAACAACGCGCGACAGCGGGTTGAAAGGAGATATCACATGGGCGATCAATTTATTCTCGAAACGCGCGACCTGACGAAACATTACGGCGGTGTGCACGCATTAGAAGGAGCCAACTTTCAACTGCGCGCAGGCGAGCATGTCGCAATAATGGGTGACAACGGAGCAGGAAAATCAACTTTTGTACGCCAGATAACCGGTGTTGAGCAACGGACCCGTGGGGACATCATTTTTGATGGAAAACCAGTGCATTTCTCTGGCCCGCTGGACGCGCGCGAAGAAGGCATTGAGACCGTTTTTCAAACGTTGGCGCTTGCAGATGATCTGGACGTACCGGACAATCTCTTCTTAGGAAGAGAAATAACAAAATGGAATTTTCTGGGCCCATTCCGGCTTCTTGATTACCGGGCGATGCGGGAAGCAACAATTGAAGGTTTGGAAAGAACAGCTGTGAAAATTCCTAACATCCGGAACGCTATCCGAAATATGTCGGGTGGACAGCGGCAGTGTGTCGCAATCGCACGGACGGCCACTTTCCATTCGAAACTGACGATTATGGACGAACCAACGGCAGCACTTGGCGTGCAGGAAACTGCACAGGTCGAAAACATTGTGCGCACACTTAAGGAGGCGGGTGAACCCCTCATTCTGGTCAGTCATAACATGCGTCAGGTTTTTGATCTGGTGGATAGAGTGGTGGTGTTCCGGCGCGGCCGCATTTGCGCCAATCTAGACATCAAGAATGAGAGAATCTCAGGCGAGGATGTTGTGGCTTATATAACGGGAGCCAAGACACAAGAGGGCTATGAAGACGCGGCCTAGTGACTTTGCCTTCGGGCACTAGAGGCGGGCCGTCTAAATCATTTAGATTTGAGGTATCCATGAAACTTGGACTTGTAGGCTACGGTTTCGGTGGCCGGATTTTTCACGCGCCGTTCATTCAGGCCGCTGACGGCGTCGAGATCGGCGGCGTGGTGGCGCGGTCCGCCGACAAGATCGCGCAGATTGCCGTCGATCTCCCCGGTGTTCCGGTCTTTGCGAGTCTGTCCGATCTGATCGCAGATGGCAGCTTCGACGTGGTGACAATCACAACCCCGCCCGCGACACATACGCCTTTGACGCTTGAGGCTATTGAAGCCGGATTGCACGTGGTCTGCGACAAACCGTTCTCGATGAATCTTCGGGATGCCGCCCAAATGGCTGGGGCAGCGAAGCAGAAGGGCGTTTTGCTGAATGTGTTTCAGAACCGCCGGCGCGACACCGATTTGGTGGCTTCCTTGATTGATGCAGGAGAATTGGGAGATATCCAGCGCGTCCACAATCGGATGGACTTCGATCAGATAGAAACGCTAGAGCGCGGGCCAGATGGTGGTTTGTTGCGCGATCTGGGAAGGCATCTCGTGGATCAAATGCTCTGGCTGTTAGGGCCAGTTGAGTTTGTTGATGCGCAAATCAACCATCTCGAATTTTCTGAAGGCCACACGGATGCAGATTTCGTGATCCACCTGCGCCACGTTAGCGGCGCTCACAGCTATGTTTCCGCGAGCAAAGCCAATCATCTCGATGCCCGTGAACTTCGGGTTTACGGGACAAAGGGCGCTTACGTTGTCAATGGCACCGACGTGCAGGCCCGCGCGGCCATTGATGGCAAACGACCCGCTACCTCCGACAATTGGGGCGAGGAGCCCCAATCGGCTTGGGGAACGCTATATGGTGAAAGCGGCCCGCGCAGAATTCCGTCCCTTCGATCCGACTACAGCGATTACTATACTGAATTTGCCGAAGCAGTTCGGCAAGGCACAGATGGGCCGGTCCCTGCGCGCCAATCTTTACGAACCGTCGAAGTGCTCGACGCGGCGCGCATCGCCGCTGCATCAGGGCAGATTGTTCAACTTGATTCAACACTACAACAAACCGACACACCGGTAGACTGGAGACTTCTATGACCGTTCGTTTTGCAATTCTAGGCGCTGGCCGGATCGGCCAGGTGCATGCCCGCGCTGTTGCGTCGACCGAGGGCGCGTCCCTTGTCGCAATCGCCGATCCAATGGCGGCTGCGGCGCAAAAAGTGGCTGACAATTACGGTTGCGACATCCGCTCTATTGACGCGATTGCCGCAAGCGATGATGTCGATGCCGTGGCTATTTGTACGCCGACAGACACTCACGCCGACTTGATTGAGCGATTT
>CAXBKM010000356.1:0-2400 GCA_963976265.1 uncultured Maricaulaceae bacterium | reverse complement strand
GCGCGCTCGTCATGTATGATCGCCATCTATCAATGGGCGGCTATGCTCCGCGCCCGATCATGCCTGGCGGCACTGGCGGAGATGGCCTCAGCGGAACATATGTTCCCGGTCGCGACCGCAAATAGTCAGCGCCCCAGCACACGCTGGATCACACCCATGATCCCCGTGAACTGTAGTCCCGCATCCCGCACTGCAAGGGCGAAACAAACTTCGCCCGGATCACCGACGGGCTGGTGCGTGTCGTCCGGCCCCTTGACCGCCAGGTCGCCGGGACCGTAACTACCGGTCTCATCCGAAAATCCGCCTGCCACCACGAGCGTGAACTCCGTACCGCCGTGCGAATGCCGGGGCACTTTGGCATTGGGCTGTATACGGTAAAGCTCGATCTCGAGGTCGCTTCCAACATCGAGTTTCATGCGTCGGATGCCCGGCGCGTTCGCCTGCCATCCGGCAGCATCAAATGCCTCCAACGCCTTGTCGCGCAAGGGCATGGGCAGACACGCCAATTCGGCGTCTCCAGTGAAATCCGTAGCGGTCACGCTATCTCCGCTTTCGAGCGCATCAATCAGCTCAAGTGCGCGAGCCCCTGCTCCGGCTGACATCTGAACGGGCTCTGCTGTTTCCAGCATGAAACCGGACACCGCTTCACTTGCGGCAAGCGCGCCACGCACATCACGCCGTAACATGCTCTGGGTCTCGAGTAGTAACGCAAATGCCGGATCAAGCTGACCCGCCGCATAGTCGGCATCTCCGCCCTCCGGTTCCAATTGGCCACGCAGGCGGCCGAAAGCCAGCCGGATTCGTGACTTCACCGTTCCCAGGGGCAGGTTGAATTTTGTGGCGATTTCGGAATGCGACAAGCCCTCATAGAAGGCGGCCTGCAGCAATTCGAGCTGTTCGGGGGGCAGCTTCACCAACTCGGCCCGAACCGCCTCCTCGATCTGAACCCGATCCAGCGCCGCATCCGGCTGCTCTATATCCGGTGGCCGAAGCATGGGTTCATCCGCATCGAGGTCGGGCCGACTGGCCCGGCGGAATTTGTCGATGCGCCGATTGCGTGCGACGCGGAAAATCCAGGTCGAGACCGACGCCTGCTTGCGGTCGTACATGCCCGCCTTGCGCCAGACCGTCACCATGACGTCTTGCGCCAGATCCTCGGCCTCCAGCGCGCTTGCGCCCAACCGCAACATGTAACTCTTCACCCGCGGGGCGTAGAAGTCGAACAATTCCGAAAAAGAGGCCCGACACTTATCGGAGGCAATCAGGGCCATGCAGTCTGCATGACGCTGTCGCACATCCGGGGAAATCGTCGTTGTTACAGTGTCGTTCACACAAGAACTCTCAGTTTACATGTTCCAGACACTATCGTGGCGGCTCACATGGAACGCAACCGCCTGAACCAACAAGCTGGCGTGATCTGCAGAGGCAGCTGACATGCCGTAGTTTAGCCTTAACCCTGTTGTCTTTATGATGCTGGGAATGCTCCGCGCAAATGGGAATGTATAGAATATGCAAACACTGAGATTGAGCCGGAAAACTCTGACCGTGCTGACCCTTGTGGCTGCGCTTGCCGTGCCCATGGCCTCTGCCAGCCCTTCGGCGATCGGTCGATACAAGGATTGGTCGGTCTTTACCGACACCGCGAATGGAGAAACCATCTGCTACGCGGCCACACAGGCCACCGACAAGGCCCCCCGCGCGGCCGATCATGGCGATGTGTGGTTCTATGTCACCAATTGGAAATCTGGTCGCGCGCGCAACCAACCGAGCTTGAAAGTCGGCTTTGACTTGCGGGAAGACCTGGCGCCGAAGGCCAGCGTAGGACGGTCGTCCTGGGCCATGTTTGGCGTCGGGCGTGAAGCGTTCGCAGATGATTCCGACGATTCCCGGATTGTTTCGGCCCTTCGCAAGGGATCAGAACTCCGGATTGAAGCCGTTTCCCAGCGCAACACGCAAGTGGCCTATCATTTCTCGCTGAGCGGCTCGGCAGCGGCCATCGACAAGGCCTCCGCAATCTGCCGCTAAGACACCTGACCCGGTAGACAGAAGCGCTCAGGATGGCGGCCTTTCGCATCGCGATAGTGCGAAATGATCACGTCCATATCGGTCTCGAAATCCCCGCCAGGCATGATCGGTCCCTCCAGCCGCATTTCCCTGGTTCCAAAATCAAGCACGGCGCTGAACAAGGGCACATTGGCGGATTGGGCGATATGCCAGAACCCAGTTTTCCAGACCGGATTGGCATTGCGTGTCCCTTCAGGCGCGATCGCGAGGTGGAGCGTGTCCGCCGCGTCGAACGCCTCCTTCATCAGCGACACGACATCCTTCGATTTTGACCGCTCAACCGGCACGCAGCCTGCTCGCCGGAGCAAGCCGCCAAACGGCCCTTGCACGAGGGAA
>CAXBKM010000355.1:0-2406 GCA_963976265.1 uncultured Maricaulaceae bacterium | reverse complement strand
ATGGTCATCGCCCTCACCGGCCTTGCAGGCTTCGCGATGGGTTTCGATCCAGTTGGCTTCGTCTAATTCGGGGAAAAACGTATCGCCCTGCGGCGAAGCATCGATCTCGGTCAGATAGAGCCGGTCCGCTGTTTTGATGGCCTCGTCATAGAGCTGCGCGCCGCCAATGACACAGACCTCATCAAGCCCATCGCAATCGGCCTGCATGAAAGCTTCATCCAGCGCATCGCTCAGAGACGCACAAACAATCGCGCCGTCGGCCTGATAGCCGGTCTGGCGTGTCACAACATAGTTGGCGCGGCCAGGTAGCGGCTTTCGCGGCAGGCTCTCCCACGTCTTGCGGCCCATGATAACAGGCTTGCCCAGCGTCACGCGCTTGAACCAGGCCAGATCTGATTTCAGCCGCCAGGGCAGATCGCCATCATGGCCTATCACGCCGTTTTTGGCGCGGGCAGCAATGAGGGCCAGCTTGGGGACGATCACGCCCTAAACCGCCACCGGAGCCTTGATCGGCGGATGCGGGTCATAGCCCTCAATGGCGATGTCTTCATAGTCAAAGCCGAACAGATCGGTCCGGTCCGGATTGAGTGACAGGCGGGGTAGAGAACCGGGTTCACGCGATAACTGCTCGCGCACCTGATCCATATGATTGGTGTAGATGTGCGCATCGCCAAAGGTGTGGATAAACTCGCCCGGCTCCAGCCCTGTTGCCTGCGCGACCATACAGGTCAGCAGCGCATAGGAGGCAATATTGAACGGCACGCCCAAAAACATGTCAGCGGAGCGCTGGTAGAGCTGGCAGGAGAGTTTTCCGCCCGCGACATTGAACTGGTACAGCGTGTGACAGGGCGGCAGCGCCATATTGGGCACGTCGGACGGGTTCCAGCCCGACACGATCAGGCGGCGTGAGGACGGATTGGTGCGGATCTGGTCGAGGATATCGGAAAGCTGGTCGATCTCGGTGCCGTCCGGGCTTTCCCAGCGACGCCATTGCTTGCCATAGACGGGTCCAAGCTCGCCGGTTTCGTCGGCCCACTCATTCCAGATCGTCACGCCGCGATCCTGCAGCCATTTGACATTGGTCTCGCCGCGCAGAAACCACAGCAATTCAATCGCGATGGATTTAAAATGCACCTTTTTGGTGGTCAGCAGCGGAAAGCCCTCTGACAGGTCACAGCGCAATTGCCGACCGAACACTGAGAGCGTGCCGACGCCTGTGCGATCATCCTGCCGCACGCCGTTTTTCAAAATGTCGCGCAATAGATCGAGATAGGCTGTTTCAACGGCAGAAGTGCCCGCCCCCTCAAGAGGAAAGTCGTCAACGCGTGCTGCTTCGCCCATCTCCGCACTCCATGCCTTGGTGATTCGGATAGGCCAGCTTAGCGCGGCTCTGATCTGAATGCTTTAACGCGGCGTAGCTCTCAGCGCGGTTTTCCACGACCAATTCACCCATGCATGCGCCAGACACAAAAATATGACTCGCCAAGCGGGCACGCCTGACTAAAGTGCTCACATCAGAACATAGAGGGAACGAAAAATGCTTGGATATGTCACACTCGGCACGAATGATCTGCCACGCGCCGCGGAATTCTACGACAAGATTTGCGCCGAATTCGGCGTCGGCCGAATGATGGAATTTGACACCTTCATCGCCTGGGGCAAGCCCGGCGGCGGCGCGGGTGTCGGGCTGACCAAACCGTTCAATGGCGAAGCCGCAACGGTCGGAAATGGTGTCATGGCGGCTTTCATGGCCGACAGCACTGAACAGGTCGACAAGGTCTACAAGCTCGCGATTAGCTTGGGCGCGAAGGATGAGGGCGCCGCCGGTCCGCGCGGAGACGGCTTCTATGCCGGATATTTCAGGGACCCCGATGGAAATAAATTAAATGTGTTCACAATGACAAGCTAAGCGCCCGGAACACGTTTGGAACCCCCGGATCGGCGTATGCCGACCCGGGGGTTCCAGTTCGCGCCTAGTCCTTGCAGAGCAGCTTCATCTTGAACGCAATACCGCCCAGAGCGGCCCCGATCATCGGTGCGACGATGAATAACCAGAGCTGAGACAGCGCCGTTCCGCCCACGAAGATCGCCGGCCCGATAGAGCGCGCCGGATTGACCGAAACGCCCGTCACCTGAATGCCGACAATGTGGATGACGACCAGCGTCAAACCAATGGCGAGCCCGGCAAAGGCGCTTTCATTGGCACCCGTCACGCCCAAAATCACCACGACAAACAGGAAGGTCATGACGATCTCAAAGATCAGCGCGGCCATCATGGAATACTCGCCCAGATAGCCCTCGCCCCAGCCATTCTGGCCTAGCCCGTTGGCCGCAACCGAATACCCGTCCGCACCCGACGCAATCGTCATCAAAACGAAGGCTCCGGCAATCGCGCCCAATACTTGC
>CAXBKM010000354.1:0-2419 GCA_963976265.1 uncultured Maricaulaceae bacterium | reverse complement strand
CGCTTGGGGATGCCGGTTTTAATACACATGGCAACGCGCGATCCAAATTTCGGTGCGCAGGACGTGGAGAACTTCATCGGCGCAGTTGTCGTTGGAAATGAAAATCTCGAACTGTATTTACTGCACATGGCGGGTTGGGGCAGCAGCGGATCTCAACCACATACAGCGCTTCAAGCTTGGATTTCTGCATTGAATGGCGGCATTTTGACGGGGCGACACGGGGTGTATTTTGAAACCTCCGGATCATACACGCGGCGGATAGATAATGTGCGCCTTGCCGAGCAAATTGAAGAGCTTGGAGCCGAACGCATCTACTTTGGGTCAGACTGGCCAGCTATTTTGCGGCCAGTCTATTCGACTCAAAATTTCTGGACTCATCTTCCTTTGGACGAAGACATTATTGTCGACGTACTCGATAACCGCGCATCATTTTTCGAAGATTGAGCTTTTCAGTCTCCGTACGTGATCGACTCGCGATTGTGAGGCAACTGGAGCCAATGAACGCATCGTCGTTATGAAGCCCTCATTTGTCGGTTGGCACAGTGTTGCCCAAGGCAGCGCGGGGTCGGTTAGTTGTTGGAGCCTGCACCGCCATCGGCTTTGCGTCGACGATTGCGGCGTCGTTTCGAAGCACCGCCGCGACCCCCGCCATCCTGCAACATGCGGGCGAGACCGGCTTCTGCGCCTTCCGCGTTTCCCTGACCGCCCGAATGACCGCCATGGCTGCGCTGGCCGCCTTGCCCATTTTGTGATCGAGACTGGGCTTTGGGTTTGCCGCCCTGACCTGGCCGACCGCGATGTTGCGCGCCGCCACGCCCTGATGGACGCTTTTTCTTTTTCGCGGGGCGAAGCTCGTAATCGGGAATATCGGGCGCGGGTTTCGGGTCGGACAGACCTTCGCCTTCCAGCGTTCGCACGGCCAGCCGATAGCCGATCAGTTTTTCAATATCGCGCAGCAAGGGGCGTTCCTCGCCATCACAAAAGGCAATCGCGATGCCGCTCTCACCGGCGCGCGCTGTGCGGCCAATCCGGTGAACATAGGATTCCGACACATTGGGCAGATCGAAATTGATGACATGGCTGATGCCTTCAACGTCGATCCCGCGCGCGGCGATGTCCGTCGCGATCAGTATCGTGACCTTGCCGGTCTTGAAATTGTCGAGCGTGCGCTCACGCTGGTTCTGGCTTTTATTGCCGTGAATGGCCGCGGCGCGAATTCCGGCATGCTCCAGCTTTTTGACGATTTTGTCCGCGCCATGCTTGGTCCGCGAAAAGACAATGGCGCGTTCCATATCCGGTACGCTCAAGGCCGCGACCAGCGCCGCCAGTTTCATTCCGCGATCCACCATGACGACCGATTGGTCGATGGTTTCAATCGGGCGAGATACCGGAGCAACCGAAATCTCTTCGGGATCATTGAGGAAGTCCTGCGCCAGAGCGCGGATCTGTTTGGGCATGGTCGCCGACAAAAGCGCGGTTTGGCGCTGATGGGGCAGGGCATGCAGGATACGGCGAATGGCGGGCAAGAAGCCCAGATCCATCATCTGGTCGGCTTCGTCCAGAACGACGGTTTTGGTCATGTCTAGCCGGATGGATCCGCTGCCCATCAAATCGAGCAGGCGGCCGGGTGTGGCGACGAGGAAGTCCACGCCGCGCGCCATGGCACGCACCTGGGGTCCGGGTTTGACGCCGCCCATGACGACCGCGACGCTGGGGCGCATATGGCGGCCATAGGTTTCGATGCTTTCGGCAATCTGCAAGGCGAGCTCACGCGTCGGCGCGAGGATCAGGACCGAGCAGCATTTGCCCGGCGCCTGTTTTTTGTCGATCGCAATCTTGTGCAGCAAGGGCAGGGTAAAGGCCGCCGTCTTGCCGGTGCCGGTCTGGGCGGTGCCCAGAATATCGCGGCCATAGAGCATGGCCGGGATGACAGCCGACTGGATCGGTGTGGGATGGGTATAGCCTTCGTCGGTAATGGCACGGAGGATGGGTTCGGCGAGGCCGAGTTCATTAAACTGTTTCAAGTGAAACGCTTTCATATTCGCGCACAGCAGGGTGGCCATCGACCAAACCCCGCGCGTCGCGGTTTTCAAAAATAGGGAGCTTGCGTAGACCAGCCGCCTGATGGGCACGCCAATGTGTGGATGGCGCTATGGCTTACGGCAAAGGTCAAAACGACTCTTGCTCGGTCAAATTGGCCGCTGACGGGAGGCCGTCTTCTACGCGCGGCGCTGACAAGACGAACGCCCTCTCACACACTCGTAACACAATAGCAAATCAATTCGCACTTGCCCTTGATCACGCGTCGGTACAGCCTGTCTGGCATAAGCCAATAAATAGATGTGTGACGCATGAAACATGAAGAGCTGAGCCCCGCCGACCAGGACGCGCTCGGTCTCTTCGCGGCCACGCACGGCGC
>CAXBKM010000353.1:0-2446 GCA_963976265.1 uncultured Maricaulaceae bacterium | reverse complement strand
CGATCTTGATAACCTCGACGCGCGTGCCGTTATTGACCTGCTGGTGACCGGCTGTCACAACGACCGCATCGCCCTCCAGCCCCTTCGTCACTTCCGCCTGACCGGAGAGGCGCTGACCCAGCTCGATCTCTGTCAGGACCGTGCGGTTATCGACAACCGTGTAGACATAATGCTTACGGTCGCGGGCGAAAATCGCGGATTCTGGGACAATAACCGAGTTGTCACGGCGATTGACGATAATCTGAACGCGGGCGAACAGGCCCGGAAAGAGAATCTGGTCCGGGTTCGGGATGCGGGCGCGAAGCCTCACGGCGCGCCCGTTTTCATCGACGATCGGATCAATGAAACTTCTTGCCGGGACGGGCGTCAACCGTGACCCGGATTGCCTGTCCGGGATGAAGGCTTGAAAGCGAGAGTTCCGGTACCCGGAAATCTACTTTTATCGGGTCAATATTGACAAGTTGGACAAGATGATCTCCTGGCGTCACATAGGCCCCAATACTGACGGATCGAAGTCCGATCACGCCGGAAAAAGGGGCAGCAATCGTCGCTTTTTCAAGCCGGGCGCGCGCCAGGGACAAATTGGCTTCCGCGACCTGATTGGCAGCCACGGCCTCATCCCGGGCGCGTAATGTCCCGGTTCCCTGTTTCGCCAGTTTATTGGCCCGCTCCAGATTTGTTTTGGCAAGTGTCAGGTCCGATTGCACCTTGACCAGCTCGGCCCTTAAAATGCTGTCATCCAGTTCTACAAGTGCATCTCCGGCGGTGACGTTGTCACTTTCATCAAAGCGGATTTTCTCGACCCGTCCTGCGATTTCCGATGAAATGATGACAGCCTCATTCGCTTGCAGCGTGCCGACTGCCCGAATATCTTCTATCACAGGACCTATCGTCACTTTTTCTGCTTCGACGGTGACGGTTTTCTCTGCTGTGCTATTGGCGGCATTTGCGGCAGGGGCAGCACTCATGCCCTGCTCGGTGAGGTAATAATATCCTCCGCCGATGGCGATTGCGGCAAATACCAACACCGCCCAGAATGCTTTGCTGTTCATTCAATATGTCCCGGTTTCCGGTTCTCGCAAATTGGAACCAGACAAAAGTATTTTATGTTTTCTTCGGGCAACCGTCAAATTCAATTGTTGGTGCTGAATGTTGAAGATTTACTTCCGCGAGGAAAATCGCGCCGGGCTCAAAGCAGAGATGATATTTGGCGATAACGCACTGGATTTTTCAAGGCAAAGCGCTGCGGTAAGAGAGGCGAGAGCCGGGGCCGTCTGCATACCATAGCCCCCTTGCCCGGCCAGCCAGAAAAAACCGTCCGCTTTGGCATCGAAGCCGACAACCGGTGTTCGGTCGGCAACAAAACTGCGAAGGCCCGCCCAGCTTTTGTCTACACGGGTCACAGGGACTGTCACCGCCTTTTCAAAGCGGTCCAGTCCTTCGGCCATCACCATATCGTCTGGCCAGGCGTCATGGGGTTCCACCGGGTCTTCATCGGCGGGGGAAACAAACAGTTTGCCAGCTTCCGGTTTGGCATACCATTGCTCGGATGCCGTGACAAACAGGGGCCAGTTTGTAATATCATGATCCGGCGGGGACGGGAGCAGGATGGCACTGCGGCGCATCGGCGACAGGCCAACCTTCCGAACGTCAGCCATTTCCGCAACGTTATCGGCCCAGGCTCCGGCTGCATTGATCAGGATGGGGGCCTGAAAATTGCCTGCAGGGGTTTCAACAGACCAGAGACCTTTGGAAAAAGTGATATTTCTGGCTGGAGCATTCGTGATGATCTTGCCGTCGCGCTTTCGCAATAGCCGGGCATATCCTTGCAGCATTCGGTCCACATCGATATCCTGGGCGTTCCGTTCAATTGCGGCGGCAGCAATTTTTTCGCGGCGGAGGATGGGAACGAGGATTACCGCTTCGTCCGGACTTATTCTTTCCATCCCTTCCGCGCCTTCAAGATAGCTTTCCAGCGCCTCAAGTTCGTCTTCATTCGCAATCATCAATTCACCGCGCGGAGACAGCAAACAGGTTCCGCCACGGCATTGAGGGCGCGCAAGGTTGCGTTTCCATAGTTGCGGATAAAGATTGCCGCGGATCGGCCGGAGGAGTGGTATCCAATTGCCTCTTCCGTCTCCAGCACCGTCACTCTGGCGTCTGCGGAAAGTTCTGCCGCCGCGCTGATCCCGGCGATCCCGCCGCCAATCACCAGAATGTCGCTTGTCGCTGTCATTACGCCTCAAATCCGGTTAGAAAACTTGTCAGGTTCTCGCCGAGCTCCTTGGAGAGATATCCTCCTTCTTGTACCAGAAGCGTGGGAAGTTCCAATGTCGAAATGGCGTTTCCCAGTCGGGCGAAACCGGGCGTTGTGATCGACAGGCCCTGAAGCGGGTCATTTTCGTATGAGTCGAGCCCGAGCGCGATAATAACGCAATCGGCGCCA
>CAXBKM010000352.1:0-2451 GCA_963976265.1 uncultured Maricaulaceae bacterium | reverse complement strand
GCCAGGCTCACGGGTTTTAACGACGGACAGGCCTTGTGATTCCAGCGCGATTGCCAGACCAGCCTGGAGCGTGGTTTTCCCGGCCCCCTCGCCGCCTTCAAGCGTGATGAAACGTCCGCGCGCTGCCATGATCTAACCCCGGATAATTCCGGCGAGTGCATCCATGGCGCGCCCAAACATGCCTTTTCGTTCAACGGATTCCGCCGCAACGAGAGGAAATTCCCGGATCGTGTCGCCATTCGATTCCACAACGAGGCGAGCAACGGCGTCGCCTTCAGCAATGGGCGCGCTCAGCGGGCCATCATAGACGATGGAAACTGTCATATCGCGCCGGACGCGTCGGTGCATGCCGACGCTTGCCTCATCATCGATCCGCAAGGAGACTTCGTCGGCCTGGCCCATGAAAACATCTGCCTCGCCGACCAACGCGCCGGCTTCAAACAGTGAGTAAATATCAAAGTCAGAGAACGCGGCGCGCATCATGCGCTCGGCCTCATTGGCACGTGCGCGCTGTGATTCCATGCCGTTGAAGACAATTATGCGTCGCACGCCATCGCGCTCTGCCGATCCCACAAGGCCATAACCGGACTCTTCTGTGTGGCCCGTTTTCAGGCCATCGGCCCCGTCGAACACGCCCAGCAATGGATTGCGGTTGTATTGCTGGATACCGTTATAACTGAAATCCCGTTCGTCGTAGATTTCGTAGAATTCAGGATGGTTACGAATAATGATCGCCGCCAAATGCGCCAGATCAATCGCGCTCATTCTTTGCTGTGGGTCGGGCCAGCCCGTCGAGTTGGCAAAGGTTGAATTCATCAAGCCCAATTCGCGCGCCCTCACCGTCATGGCATCGGCGAATGCGCCTTCTGATCCTTCGAGACCTTCGGCGATGACGATACAGGCATCATTGCCTGACTGAACGATAATACCGCGCAACAAATCATCAACTCGCGCCCGGCTGTTGGGTTCGAGGAACATGGTTGACGAGCCCGAAGCCGCGCCCCCGGTTCGCCAGGCATATTCGGTGACCGGCAATTCATCATCCAGTGACAGCGTGCCGCGCTCCAGGGCTTCAAACGCCATCAAAGTCGTCATCAGCTTGCTCATCGATGCGGGCGGCATCGCCTCATCGCCATTTTGCGAAAACAGCACTTCACCGGTCTCGTAGTCGAGAATCACGGCGTGCGTCGCGGTCGTTTCAAAATCCTGGGCGTGAGCCCAAAACGGCAATAATATCAGGGTCAGGCAGGCGGTTAGACTACGCACGAGATTCGCGACTCCTCAAATCAGTTCAGACAGCCAGTTGTCGAATAGAAACGTGTCAGAAGAGCGACGTAAAGAGCGCGATCAGCGAAGCGTGACAATCCGGGCATCACGAATGCCCAGGCGAGCGAGTTCGCGGCGTGCCTGATTGGCATCGCGGCGACTAGTCCACGGGCCCATAATTACCCGATACACTCGCCGCCCATTGACCGAAGCGTCTTCAATCCAGCTCGTGCCTGCCGTTGAGACGCGCCGACGCATCGCTTCTGCGTTGGACCTTTGTGAAAAAGACCCCGCCTGCAAACCGAGCTGCATCTCGGCCGAGATTGTTTCGACGGGCCTGTCAGCACCCGCGCCCGACGGCGTCGCCTCAGCCATGACGCGGGCGGCAATCGGGTCATCGGCGATGTCGTCTGCGGTAAAGACGCGTGATGGCGCGGCACGGTCTTGCGCATCTGCAGGCCCAAGATAGCGCACACGAACATCGGCGAGCCCTGCCCCCAAAAACCCGAGTTCACGGGCGGCTGCGCGGCTGACATCGAGAATGCGATCATCGGCAAACGGTCCCCGATCATTCAGGCGCAGCACAATACGCCGACCATTCCCCAGATTGGTCACCTCAATCAGGCTGGGCAGAGGCAGGGTCGTATGCGCGGCGGTTAGCGCGTTCTGGTCAAAAATCTCGCCATTGGATGTGGGACGACCGTGAAAATTCGGGCCATACCAGGAACTGACGCCAACCGCGTCATAGCTGTCATCACGCATTGGCACATAAGTGCGCCCGGCAATGACGTAGGGGTTTCCGATCTTCTGGTCTTCTGACGATCCGAATTCGGGCATGGTTTCGGATACCGGGAAATCGACGACGGGTGTTTGCACGGGAATGTTGCGCGGTACAGGCGGTGTTTGCGTGTATTGGGCAAGTCGCTGTGGCTCACTTGACGCGCATGCTGCCAGCCCCAGCAAGGGCATGAGGGTCGCGAGAAGCCTGATCGACGATCGATGCGATGTCATTCTACACCTGGTAAAGACCTTGTTCCATACCGTTTTCGCGTGAAAAGGTTAGCGGGTGGTAAGCCCGGCTTGCACATGTCCCCTACTTGCGGCTAAGAGACGCCGCGACACGCATCCCAGCGGAGGGGTGGCAGAGTGGTCGATTGCGGCGGTCTTGAAAACCGTTGAGCCGCG
>CAXBKM010000351.1:0-2475 GCA_963976265.1 uncultured Maricaulaceae bacterium | reverse complement strand
ATCCAGCAGGGATTTGGCCCATGCCCCGCCGGCATTGTGAACATCAACGGCCATCGCGGCGGCTTCGAGCGGCGAAAATCCGTAATGGTCATCGCTTGGGTGGAAGAGCCGCATATGTAGGATGGGGCTTCGACCATTTGCCTTGTCGCGAATGAAACGCACGGCCCGCCCACCAATCGTATATTCCCACCCATCGGGCCAACCGCGTGTTCCGAGCAGAACCCGCATTCGGTCCGGTCGCAGCGCATAAAGCTCTCGCGGACGGCCATCGATAGAGGCCAGTTCGATATAGGCGTTTCCCGCCACTTGCAGGAAGCCGAGATGCGCCTCCAGAAATTCTGTGCCGGACTGTTCCGGATTGGGCTGCGCCAGCAATTGCGCCGCCGGGTCATTATCGCGCGCCACACCGCCGCGCCGCACCATCATGGGCGCTGACGCCGCCGCCTCGGCGATCAACCGGACACAGCGATGCGCAATCGGATTTTTGGCAAAGCCCTCACGCGCCAACGCCCCATAATCACGCGGCGTCCAGGCGGCGCGACCACCGAAATTGAGCGCAATCAGCGGCTTTGCGGCACTGGCTTTGGTTTCGTGCCCGAAGGCCCGGCTCATCCATTCAAACATAACGTCTCCAGTTACAATCGTCGCAGGCGCGGTGTGCGGTCCGTGCCGAGCAATAGCGCGATGATGGCCCAGACCAGCGCATCGACGCGGTCAGGGCTGCGGCTTATTCCGTCTGGCGCGCCAAAGGCGCACATCTGATCTTCCAGCGCCGGAAAACGCCCGGCGTGTTTGACACGACCTGCCGCATAGAGCGCCGCGACCGGTTCGGCGCGAACATGCTTTCCTCGGCTGGCGCGAACGCATGAAACCGGCAGACCGGCCTGCGCAGCATTCAGGACCGAGACGACCATATCGCCGCCCTGATTGACTTCCGCGACGATCCGGTCGGCCTCAAATTCGTCAAAGGCTCGCGCCACGACCCTGGCCCAATGTTCCGGGCTGGCCGGACCAAAAGAACGGTCAGCCAGCACACTGGCAGAGCGTGAGGGGCCAGAACCCCGCGCGCCGGCGATGATAATGCCGCACTCATCAGATCCGGCATTGGCCGTCACGGGCGGGTCGACGGCGACGACAATTCGGTCAAATCCGCTCGTGTCACAATCAATCGCTGTTTCGATGTCTCGCCGGGTCCACAGCGCGCCGACAGGGTCTTCGATCAACTCGCCGTCGATTTCCTGGCGGCCGAGACGAGAGCCGCCATAACTGGCCACCATCGCCTCGACAAAACCGTCTGCCAAATTGGCGGAATTACTGTCTGTTCCGGCTTTGCTCACCACCACACCAGCTTGCCCAAGCAGGGCTTTCAGCGCCGGGATCGGGCGCGGTGTTGTTGTAATCACCAGCCGGGGCGTGTCTCCAAGTCGTAGCCCCATTCTCAACGTATCCAGCGTCGCCTGTGGATGCGCCCAAGCAGCAAATTCGTCGGCCCAGGCGCAGTCAAATTGCGGGCCGCGCAGCGAATCCGGATCCTCGGCCGAAAAGACATGGCCCACCGCGCCATTGGGCCAAATCAGACGTCGGCGTGATACTTCATAGGCCGGGCGCGAGTGGCTCAGCCCAATGCGTGACAGCCCGGACGGGCCCTCGATCATAACCTCGCGTGCATCGCCCAAAGTCGGCGCGATCAAGGCGATCCGGCGCTTTCCGATTGCCACCTGTTGCCGGACCCATTCAGCGCCTGCGCGCGTTTTACCGGCGCCGCGCCCACCCATGAACAACCAGGTGCGCCAATCCCCATCGGGCGGGCATTGCTCGGGCCGTGACCAGAAGGCCCAGTCAGTCAGGATCTCCAGAATGTCTGTCCGCTTCAGGGCTTTGACGAATGCGTTTTGCTTCAATGTCTCGTCGGATACGATTGAGACGGCGGTGCAGTTCGGCGCGAAGCTCTTCGAGGCTGGGTTCGTTGTCATCCGGCATGTCAGCCTTTGTGCCTGTATCCGCCATCAATCCCTCCATGTCGCGGCTTGCCCTGACCAGAGCACTTATCGCCTTGGCGCGGCGCTCAACATCTGCGGGTTTGTTGTCAGGCAATGCAGCATATATCCGCGCCAATTCACTGTTCAGCGCCCCTCGCTGCCGTGCGCGCTTCACCAGCTCCGGCTCGGCCGCCATGGCTTGCAATTTTCTATAGACCCAGCTTTCTGACAAACCGGCTCGCGCTGCGATGTCCGCGATCGACATGCCGGAGAGCCGCAATTGTTCGAGGCCCGCCCACTCAGCAGGAGTGAGTTGCCGCTTTCGGACGCTTTTTTCGACCATGCCGGTTTATACCCCGCCAGCCGTTCGGTCGGATTATTTTTGTCAGAAAACGCGCAAAGCTCTGGCTAGCCGAAATAAATTTCAAAACCGCGAGAGGATTAGCGCGCGCTTATCCCCCTACTCGCCCGGCCAAACGCGAATGCGCGTGTCGAT
>CAXBKM010000350.1:0-2477 GCA_963976265.1 uncultured Maricaulaceae bacterium | reverse complement strand
CGGTCTGGGCTATGGCGCAGATGATTACATGACCAAGCCCTTCCACAAGGACGAGATGGTCGCCCGTATTCACGCCATCATCCGTCGTTCGAAAGGACACGCCCAGTCAATCATCAAGACAGGCGATATTGCGGTCAATCTGGATGCCAAAACGGTTGAGGTCGACACCCAGCGTGTTCATCTGACCGGCAAGGAATACCAGATGCTGGAACTGCTCTCCCTGCGCAAGGGGACGACGCTGACCAAGGAAATGTTCCTCAACCATCTCTATGGCGGGATGGACGAGCCGGAACTGAAAATCATCGACGTGTTTATCTGCAAGCTCCGCAAGAAGCTGGCAGCGGCCACCGAAGGCCAGCACCATATCGAAACCGTCTGGGGCCGTGGCTATGTCCTGCGCGACCCGGTCGAAGACAAGAAGGCCAGCGCCGCGTAAGCGCCTTTCACAAAACCACACAGCAAAAAGCCCGGGGCCGCCCCCGGGCTTTTTCTTTGACTGAAGGTATCTGCTCTCAAGCGCTACGCAGCCTGGGCGAGTTGTTCAGCCGCTTTTTCGTATAGGCCCCTGCGCCCACGGATCGCGCGAAACATATCGACCGCGCCAGCGGCGGTCTCTCCCTCACCCAAAATGAGATAGCCGTCATCGGCGAGGTGCCGTCCGATACGGTAGAGTGTGGTTTTGCGGGCCTCGCGCGTCATCGACGCCGTCACATTGCGACACAGAATGACGTCGAACATGCCCAATGATGCGCTTGCGTCGAGCAGATTGTGGGGTTGAAAGTCAATCCGTCGCCGAATGGATGGTGATATGCGCCAATCCTTGCCGCTCTGTTCAAAATGGTGAACCAGGCGATGGATCGACAGACCACGCTGGACGTCAAACTGGGAAAACACGCCGGATTTGGCCCGCTCAATGGCCCGACCGCAGAAATCGGTCGCGACGATCTCGACAGAAATGTCACCGAGCCTGTCAATTTCTTCTTCCAGGATCATCGCCAGCGAATAGGCTTCCTGGCCATTGGCGATCCCGGCGCACCAAATGCGAATTTTGCGTTCCGCGCCGCGCGCGCGCGCCAGAACCGGCAAAATGTCATTCTGGAAATGGGCAAACGGTTTGCGATCACGAAAAAACCAGCTTTCGCGCGATGCCAGCGCCTCGACTGCGGCGCGCGCAAGCCGCGGGTCGGCCTCGCGGCGTATGGATGCAGTCATCGCCGCAACCGTGTCAAATCCTTCGGCGCGGGCAAGCGGACCCAGCCGGTGCTCGACTAGACAGGCCTGAGTGGGCCGGATTGCCATGCCCGAAACCCGATTGGCTTCGGAGGCAATGAAAGCAATTTCGTCAGGCGTCATCATTGCAAGGATCTCATCTAGCTCAACAAGCCAACTTCTTCGAATTTCGATTGAATGATTTCACTGTCAAAAGGCTTCATGACATATTCGTCCGCCCCGGCGCGCAGCGCTTCGGTGATCCGGCCCATATCGTTTTCAGTGGTACAGAAGACAACAACGGGCTGGTCGCCCGTGGGTTCCTTGCGCAGGGCTGACATGAAATCGAGCCCATTCATCACTGGCATATTCCAGTCGAGCAGAATGGCGTCCGGCATCGTGGCGCGACATTTGGCGAGTGCCGCTGAGCCGTCACTGGCCTCATCACATTCAAACTGAAGGTCTTCGAGAATGCGCCGGGCGACTTTGCGGATCACGCGAGAATCATCGACCACGAGACAGGTTTTCATTTCTACACTCTCCATGCGCGTTTATCAGCGCCTTGGATTGGGAGTGTGCGGAGCGTTTGGTTAACGCTCCGTTTTAATGGGGACCTGAAGGGACGAAAATTACCTTCAGGCTGCGGCAGCTGCCGCCGGAGCGGCCAGGGCGACAAACTCGACGCGCTCCTCGCTCATTGTTGCCGAAGCCCGTCCGCCTGCGCCTTGTGCGATCAAACCCGCATAATAGGGCTGGATCGAGCGGCCATCGAACCCGTTCTCGGGCTTGACGCCTTCCAGAGCGGCTGCGTGGGCCGGGTCGATTTTCGCTTTGGGGCCTTCGGCGACAATCTGAATGCGTGAACCACCTGCGGTTTCGGTGGCATCGACTGTGACCGTGCCGCCACGCGGGGCGGACTCGATACCCAGAATGCAAAGATTGAGAACAAGGCGCGCCACGCTCTTTTCGAGCGCAGGGGCCGTGACCTTCCAGACCAGGTCCGGCTTGACCGTGGCAAAAAGTCCTTCGGCCAAACGTTTCAATTCCAAACTGTCGATGACACCCGGTGCAGAGCCGCCCGCACCAAAGGCCAGCCGTGCAAACTCCAGCTTGGCCTGCGCCTGTTTTGAACTTTCGCGAACCAGTTCGAGCGCAGCTTCGCGCATGTCAGCGGCATCTTCATCGTCGAGCACACTGAGCGCAGCGCTCAAGGCAGCAACAGGGCTGACAAGATCGTGACACAATCTTGCGCAAAGAAGCGCGGCGAG
>CAXBKM010000349.1:0-2490 GCA_963976265.1 uncultured Maricaulaceae bacterium | reverse complement strand
ATCGACTTCGAGGCGTTGCAGGGCGGCATCAGCCGCCTTGGCATCGAGCGAAGTGATCCCGTCGGCTTCGGCAAAATCGCGCACCCGGCGCAAAAGCCTCCCCGCGACGCGCGGTGTGCCGCGGGCGCGTTTTGCGATTTCTGCACAGCCATCCTCGGTAACGTTCATCCCCAGCTTGGATGCGCTGCGCGCGACGATTTTGGACAGCTCGGCCACGTCATAAAATTCGAGGCGGACCGGCACGCCAAAGCGATCGCGCAAGGGCGTCGCCAGAAGACCGGCGCGGGTTGTCGCGCCCACCAGCGTGAAGGGCGGCAGATCAATGCGTACGGTGCGTGCCGAAGGCCCCTCGCCGATCACCAGATCCAGGCAGTAATCTTCCATCGCCGGATAGAGAATTTCCTCCACCGCCGGAGCGAGGCGATGAATCTCGTCGATGAACAGGACATCGCGTGGTTCGAGATTGGTCAGGATGGCGGCGAGATCACCGGCCTTTGCGATGACCGGACCGGAGGTCGCACGAAAACTGACGCCGAGCTCGCGCGCGACGATCTGTGCCAGCGTCGTCTTGCCCAGACCCGGCGGGCCGGACAGCAATACATGATCGAGCGCTTCGCCGCGCCGTCCGGCAGCTTCAACGAATACTTTCAGGTTTGAAATGGCCGCTGGCTGGCCGACAAACTCGCCAAAGGAGAGCGGGCGCAGCGCCTTGTCGCGGCCATCCTCGGGCTGGGCTTCAGCGGAAATGGGACGCTCTTCAGTCACTCATCACCCTCGCGCAGGATCAGCGTCTGGCCTTCGGTATGGAGATATTCGGCCTCACCGAGCGCCTGTCGAATTTGAAGCTCTGTCGTGGCCGCCGGTATGTGGAAGGCAATCGCGCGTGCATCGGGATGCGACGCCAGAAAAGCCTGGCCCTGAGGCATCAAGGCGAACCAGTAGGGATAGAGAATGACATCGAACTCGACCCCGTCCCAGGTTGAAAAATCAGCCTGTTGTGGCTGGGTATCGCCCAGATGCAGGACGGACACGCCGCCGATTTCGACGCGCCAGGTAATATTGTCGATGCCCTCGCGGTGGAACAGCCATGCACCCGCGCTTTCGGGAAACTGCAAGACGCCCTCCGGGCCTGTGCGTTCTGCCGTCAGGGGCGGCGTAATGATGCGCGTGGCAATGTCGGCATCGCTGCCACCGGGCTGAGCGGCCATTTCCGAAGTGATTTGTGCCGATGCGGCGACAACCGCGTCTCCGTTGGCGGCGAGGAATTCGACAGCCCCGGCCGGGTCTGAATGATCGCCATGGATATGCGTGAACAAAAGTGCATCGACCCCGTCAAAGGGCGCGGTGCCATTTATCATGGCAGCGCGGGTGGCGTCGCTAGGGAGCGCATAGGTGCCGTCATAGGAATTCCAGATCAGCGCATCAATCAAGACCTTGGTCTCGCCCTGCGAGATCATCACTCCTTCATTGGCGACGAAGGTGAGTTCAACGGGCTCATCGGCGTGTGCTGAGGGTGCACAAACAAGCGCCGCAGCGATTATCCAGTATTTCATCGGGCCAACTCCTTTAAGGCCAGGCGGATCAGCGTGCTGGATTCCGCCCCGTCATGGGCGGCGCGGGCCGCACCGGCCGCCGCGCGGCGGGCATCGCTTTCGCCATAACCCAGATTAATCAACGCCGAGACCGCATCTTCGCGCGCGCTATTATTGTCGGCATTTGCGGGCGCAGAACCGGCCTCACCCAAAGCATGGGGGCGAAAGTCTGCGGCAAAGGTCCGGCCCATGGGCGGCGGCTTGTCTTTCAGCTCGGTCGCCAGTCGCGCTGCGAGTTTGGGGCCCACGCCCTTGGCCCGCCCAAAGGCGGAGGCATCGCCCAGCGCCGCAGCGCTTTCCAGCTCATCAACCCCCAGCGCGTCGAGCATGGCGAGCGCGGCCTTTGCGCCGACGCCCTGCACGATCTGGAGCCGGGCAAACCAGGCGCGTTCGGCTTCGCTCAAGAAACCCCATAGCTTTATGTAATCTTCGCGAACATGCGTTTCGATGTGGATCTCGGCGTCCGTGCCGGGGCTGAGGCGGGCCAGCGCCTGACCGCCCATGCCGACGAGATAACCCACGCCGTTGACATCAATCAGGGCTTCTTCGCCGCCGACGGCATCAACGCGGCCTTTGAGTTTTCCGATCATGGTCACGCGGCTCCCTTGATGTGCTGGCTCTTGCGATGATGCGCATGGGTAATCGCCACGGCAAGCGCATCGGCGGCATCGCCGCTGGCTTTTGACCCGGGCAGCAGGATTTCGATCATCGCCGCGATTTGCGCCTTGTCAGCCCCACCCGTTCCGACAATGGATTTTTTCACCAGCCTTGCAGCGTATTCCGAGACGGGCAATTCAGCGCGGGCGGGGGCCAGTATGGCGGCTGCGCGGGCATGGCCGAGCTTCAACGCGCTGGCCGCATTGGACGCCATGAACACGTCTTCGGCGGCAGCCTCATT
>CAXBKM010000348.1:0-2503 GCA_963976265.1 uncultured Maricaulaceae bacterium | reverse complement strand
ACCCGACAATCGGGATACGCATTTTCCTGAACACCAACGGAGACTAAAATCTCAAACCCCTCCCCGTATCGTGATGGTATTTCCATCATCTTGTTCAGGACGTCGCGCATCCTTCTTATTTGAGACGCTAGCGATGTGTGGCGTCGCAATCAATAGCGCGATGCGCACGGAATCGGCATCCTTTGCAGGAATCGTCCGATTACATGACGTGACGCGCTAGTTTGGGGACTGCAATTCCCCAGTAAGGCGAGGGCTGGCGTGCGGATTTGAGAAATCGCTGGTCACAAAAACGTGTTTGAAAATTTCAGAAAGCGGCACTGTCATGGCCTCTGACGCGTTCAGGCCCGGGTGATTCTCTCAGTAAGGAGGATGGCTGGGGCGCCAGGATTCGAACCTGGGATGTCGATACCAAAAACCGATGCCTTACCACTTGGCGACGCCCCAACGCGTCCCGCCGTTTACGGGCGGACGCGCTAGATAGCCATTTGTTGGTCTCGATGCAACGGCCTGTTGCGGACACTTTGCACGTCGCACCATACGACAGCATGACGTGCATTGCAGTCGGTATCCACTTTGGCTTGCTGCCGACCGTCATCCATTTGCTGGCAACGCCCGGTCAAAACGTGCGGCCCAGACCAGATTGAACACTCTGGCGCGGTAAAATTCCGAAGCCGACCTGTCTGAGATCGGCTGGATGCGTTTGCGACTTCCCTTATATGGTATGGCCTGTGCATTCTGGACGCCTGCTTGGTGATGTTGAGGTCTATATAAATGAAACAGTTCTGGATCACGTTTTTCGGCTCAATTGTAGGCGTCGTCATTGCGTCCATAATCGTACCCATTTTGTTCGTCATCATGATCATTGGGTGGGTCAGTTCGGCCGTTTCCGACTTTGAGAGCGGGTTTGAACAGGCCAATGTCGGTGTCCCCACCAGCGGAAATCTGGTCCTGGAGATGGACTTGCGGATCGGACGATCTGATCAACCCAACCGCTCTCCGTTCGGCTATGCCGACCCACTTTCAATCGTTGAGCTCGTTTCGACACTGGAACGCGCAGAGACAGACAATCGCGTTGTCGGACTGTTTATTCGCGCCAATGAATACGGCATGTCCGCGTCGGACGCCGAAGAAATTCACCGGGCTATTGAGGGTTTCAGAAATTCAGGTCGCTTCGTCTATGTGCATGCTCAAGGCTTCGAAGGCACATCCGTCAGCAATTATTATGCAGTCTCCGGCGCCGAACAAATCTGGCAGCAGGATACGACCTCGTTTTCGGCCTCGGGCCTTGCAGGCGAGGTCCCCTTCTATGGTGGGCTTTTGGAACGCGTTGAGGCGCAAGCTGAATTCATCCGCTTTCTTGAGTACAAGAATGCACCCAACAGCTACACGGAATCCGGCTTCACGGATGAACATCGCGAAGCCACGATGTCCTATATTACGTCAATCTATGACACTGCGCTGTCCGGCATAGCCGCCAGCCGCGATCGCTCACTCGACACAGTTCGCGCTTTCATCGAAGCCGCCCCCCACAGCGCCGAGGCCGCGCTGGAAGCGGGCATGATTGACCAGCTCGGTCATGTCATTGATGCGCGCGACGCGGTTCGTGAACGCGCCGGCAGCAATGCTCATATGGTGAGTATTGAAGATTATTCGACAACCCGGACGCCGATGGGCATGGGGGGCAATGCCCCCATAATTGCGCTGATCGAAGGACAGGGCGCCATCGTTACCGGAGAGATTCAATACAGCCTGCTGGGCGGCGAGGCGGTAATCGCCAGTGACAGCATGGCAGCGAACATAATTGCCGCTGCCAATAATCCCCGTGTTCAGGCCATTATCCTGCGTGTCGATTCTCCAGGCGGCTCTGCCATTGCGTCTGATCAGATCTGGGACGCCATTCACAGGGCTCAGACAGCTGGAAAGCCCGTCATCGTGTCAATGGGATCAGCTGCGGCTTCGGGCGGTTATTATATCGCGGCACCTGCCGACTATATCGTTGCCAATGCTGCGACATTGACCGGATCGATCGGTGTATATGGCGGGAAAATATACCTGCACGACACATTTGGTCTGGTCGGCGTGAATTATGAGCCGATCTCGGTGGGCGGCGATTTCGCGCTCGCCTACTCCAGCCAAACGCGTTGGTCAGAGACACAGCGCGATGGCCTCCAATCCATCCTGTCCGACATCTATGATGACTTCACCCAGCGTGTTGCGGAAGGTCGCGACATCCCATTGGCACGCGTTCAGGAGATTGCACGCGGCCGTGTCTGGACCGGTGAACAGGCGCTTGAACTCGGCCTGGTCGATGAAATTGGTGGATTGCGTGAGGCCGTTATTGCCGCTCGGTCACTGGCCAATATCGAGGACGGCACCTCTGTTCGCCTGCAAAGATTCCCTCACCTGCCAACCGGCTTTGAAACCTTCCAGGCATTGTTCGGAATGTCAGCGGAATCCGCCGAAGCGGCTGCGCGTTTGAACGCCTTGATGGCCCTGCCAGAGG
>CAXBKM010000347.1:0-2504 GCA_963976265.1 uncultured Maricaulaceae bacterium | reverse complement strand
GCCGTCATGCTGTGCGACACCGAGGTTGAGCCGCTTGCCCAATGTGGCCGAATCTGCCGAAAGAGGCGCTTCATCCCACTCCGCGTGGAGATATCCGTTTCGCGCGTAGAAGAAAAGCACGGAACGATGGGCATGAAGGACAACCCGCAGCCGACCATGATGTTTTGCGAACTGCTCCGCCAGGGTAAGAGCTATCGAACCATAGCCCTGACGCTGGCAGGCCGGATCGATGGCAAGCAGCCGGAAAGCCACTTTTTCGCTGTCCAGAAAATCAACCCGGATCACCCCGACCAGGGTGCCGTTGCGAAACAGACAGAGCGGATGGTTCTCTGCCTTCTGCTCATCCGGATGATCCGTCCGGTATTTCATTTCCGGCAAGTGACGTTCAAAGATCGCCCGCTCGCGGATTGAATGATAACCCGCCCATTCAGCGGCCCTTTCCGGCGATCTCAGTTCAAACTTACTTCCTGTCGTATAAGCTTCAAATCTCATCGTTCCTCTCCAAAACAAAAAAGCCCGCGGTGGCTACCGCGGGCTGTACAGTCATAATGTGACAAAAGTACGCCCGCGTTACCTGCCGGTCATTTTAATGGTGGTAACGACGGTTTTGACCCAGGCGCGCGCAACCGCATTGCCCTCGGCGAGGGCAATAATCAGACGGGTGGCGTTTGCGTAAATCTGTGTCATAACTAGCGTTGATTAGCGCAGACTGATTTTCAACGCAACGTTTTTTCTCATAAAACCGCCAGCGGCGAATAAGAAGTCTTAAATCACCCTATTTTTGACATCTTTCTATACGATTGAAAATTGAGCGTTCCACAGACGTCCGGTGGCTGTAACGCAGTCTTAACCATCCGTCGTTGACAATTCGGAGAGCCACGTCAAGTTAGCCCCGATATTCGGCGGATTACGGCGGTTTTCGCAGGATTTTGCTTTTCGGGCCACAGGGAACTTTCGCCGGAAGATAAAGCCATGACAGAACAGACAATGAATTCGACCCAGGCTAATTCAGAAAATCGCGTGCTGATTTTTGACACCACGCTGCGCGATGGCGAGCAGTCACCCGGCTGTTCCATGAACCTCGATGAAAAGCTGCGGATTGCCCGACAGCTTGCCGCTATGCGCGTCGATATCATCGAAGCCGGGTTCCCGATCGCCTCCAATGGTGACTTCGAAGCAGTCAATGAAGTCGCAAAGACAGTCCGGGGCAGCATTATTGCCGGTCTGGCGCGAGCCGCGAAAGGCGATATCGAACGCGCTGCCGAAGCGTTGAAGCCGGCTGAACGCGCCCGCATTCATACCTTCATCTCAACCAGTCCGCTGCATATGAAGTTCAAGCTGCGGATGGAACCGGACGCGGTGCATGATGCTGTGGCCTCCAGTGTCGCCCATGCCCGCAACTTTACCGACGATGTCGAATGGTCGCCGGAAGATGGCAGCCGCACCGATCACGATTTTCTCTGCCGCTGCGTCGAGACAGCGATCGCCAACGGCGCCGGTACAATCAACATTCCCGATACAGTCGGCTATGCCGTTCCCTCGGAATTCGCGGCCCTCATCGACATGCTGATGAACCGCGTGCCGAATATCGACAAGGCAGTCATCTCGGTTCACTGCCATAACGATCTGGGCCTGGCCGTGGCCAATTCGCTGGCAGCTGTCGGCGCCGGTGCGCGCCAGATAGAATGCACCATCAACGGTATCGGCGAACGGGCCGGCAATGCGTCGATGGAAGAAATCGTCATGGCGCTGCGGACACGCGCCGACATTCTGCCGCATCAGACCAACATCGAGACCACCGAAATCATGCGGGCCTCGCGCCTGCTGTCGTCGATTACCGGCTTCAATGTACAGCCCAACAAGGCGATTGTCGGGGCGAATGCCTTTGCACATGAAAGCGGCATCCATCAGGACGGCATGCTGAAGAACGCCCAGACCTACGAGATCATGACCCCGGAATCGGTTGGTCTGACCAAATCGACACTGGTGCTGGGCAAGCATTCCGGCCGCCATGCCTTTTCCAAGAAGGTTGAGGAACTTGGCTACAAACTGGGCGACAATGCCCTGAATGAACTTTTCAAGCGCTTCAAGGATCTTGCCGACATCAAGAAGGAAGTGTTCGACGAGGATATCGTCGCCCTGATTGATGATGAAGTTGCCCGCGGCGATGAACGCATCCGCCTGGTCAGCCTTGAAGTCAAATGCGGCACCGAGCATCGTCCGCCAACCGCGGCCCTGTCGCTGGAGATTGACGGCGAAGTCAAATCCACCTTCTCGAAAGGGGATGGACCGGTTGACGCCACCTTCAACTGCATCAAGGAACTTTTCCCGGCAGACGCCCGGCTACAGCTCTATCAGGTAAGTGCTGTGACACAGGGCACAGACGCCCAGGCGGAAGTCACCGTAAGGCTGGAAGAGAACGGAAAATCAGTAAATGGCCAGTCGGCAGACACCGACACGCTTGTTGCCTCGGCAAGGGCCTATATAAGCGCCCTGAATAAACT
>CAXBKM010000346.1:0-2513 GCA_963976265.1 uncultured Maricaulaceae bacterium | reverse complement strand
TGTACCGGTTCTGCCAACAGATCCGGCTTCTTTGCCAGACGGGGACTTGATCGATTTTGTCGGCACACTGCCGACACTCGATCCTCCCGTTATCAATTCAGGCGGAACGATATTTGTTGCCGATGTTGACGCCCGGCCCCTGGTGCGTATTGAGCCGATCTATCCGAACCCTGCCGCACAGCGCGGTCTGGAGGGGCGCTGTCTGATGATCTTTGACATTGCGGCGGATGGTACGCCGTCAAATGTGCGTGCAGATTGTACGAATTCGATCTTTGCCAGAGCATCCATCCGTGCGGTTGAACGCTGGCGGTATAATCCTGCGATTGAAAATGGCGTGGCGCAGGTTCGCCGGAATGTGAACACCACGCTCAATTTTCGCCTTAGTGACTGATCGATACAGGCGGTGTGTTTCGTCTGGATGAGGAATGAAAAAGCCGCCAGAGATAGCGCTCCGGCGGCTTTTTTGTGCGTTTGCTTTCGACGCGTTATTCAGCGTCGCTGGCGGTCTCCGGGGCAGCCTCTTCGGCCAGTCCAACCGTCATCAGCGCAAAGGCCCAGTTCTGAGCGGTTTCGCGCAGCGCATCGAAGCGGCCCGATGCGCCGCCATGACCGGCCCCCATATTGGTACGAAGCAGGGTCAGGCCGTTATCGGTACGTGTGGCTCGCAGGCGGGCGACCCATTTGGCGGGCTCCCAATAGGTCACACGCGGATCTGTCAGCCCGGCGGTTGCCAGCACATGCGGATAATCCTGTGCGACAACATTATCATAGGGGCTGTATTCCATCATCGTGTCGTAGTCGGTCGCGCTTTCCAGCGGATTGCCCCATTCGGGCCATTCAGGCGGGGTGAGGGGGAGCTCGGCATCGCTCATCGTATTGATGACGTCGACAAAGGGCACCGCCCCGATCGCGCCAGCGAACAAATCGGGTGCCATATTAATGGCCGCACCAACCAGAAGGCCGCCCGCAGAACCGCCATAGGCGACCATTTGGCCGCGAGATGTATAACCCTGATCAATCAGCGCTTCCCCGGCAGAGACGAAATCTCGGAACGTGTTGATCTTGTTTTCCAGCTTGCCATCAAGATACCAGCCATAACCACGCGCCTGGCTGCCGCGAATGTGAGCAATCGCGTAGACCATGCCGCGATCCACCAGTGACAATGGCGTGACGCGAAAGCTGGCCGGAATGGTGATGCCATAACTGCCATAACCATAGAGCATCAACGGTGCAGAGCCATCCATCGGCGTGTCGCGGTGATATAGGATTGTAACCGGGATCATTTCGCCATCATGGGCCGGTGCCATAATGCGGCGAACCACATAGTCTTCCGGATTGTGTCCTGACGGCACTTCCTGGCGCTTGCGCAATGTACGCTCGCGACTGGACATGTCGTAGTCATAGGTTTCTTCCGGCGTGGCTGGTGATTCATAGGAAAAGCGCAGCCGATCGACAGCATATTCATAACCGCCATCCATGCCGAGAGAGTAAGCGTCTTCGGCAAACGCGATATCATGTTCCTCGCCGCTTTCCAGATTGCGCACAACAATGCGGGGCAAGGCGTTCTCACGTTCCAGCCGGACCAGCCAATCCTGGAAGCCCAGAACGGAGAGGATCAAGGTGCCAGGCTCGTGTGCGACAACATCGACCCAGTTTTCACGGGCGGGTGTGTCCAGTGGTGCGGCCATCAATTTGAAATCGACCGCGCCATCGGCATTGGTTCGGATATAAAGGCGATCACCGGCCTCAATTAGCGAATATTCAACATCGGTTTCGCGTTCAGCAACCAGAACCGGATCGCTCATCGGGGCATTGGCGTCAATCAGGCGGACTTCCGATGTCGTGTGACCCGACGTCGAGACGATGATATAGCTATCGCCATCAGAGCGGCCGACATTCACAAAGAAGCCGTCATCGGGCTCTTCATAGATCAGCGAGGATTCCGTTGCCCCGCGTGCCTGGCGGTAGACGCGTTTGGACCGGCCATTGTCATCACGCCAGACCCAGAACAGGGTTTCAGAATCATTGGCCCAGGCAAAATTGCCGGTGCTTTCATCGGTCAGCGTCGCCACGACGGCGCCGCTTTCGACATCCTTGATATGGATCTCGTAATATTCTGACCCGCGCGTATCGACGCCATAGGCGAGAAAGCGGTGGTCCGGGCTGTGATCGACATTGCCAAAGTCGAGATAGTCAAAATCGGCGGCCTCGGCGTCACCATCAAGCAGGATCTGTTCTTCGCCTTCCGGCTCGCCGGTTTCGGCATTCACGGCTCTGCGTGCATAGACCGGATACTGACCGCCTTCGCGAAAACGGGTGTAATAGGCGTAGGGGCCATCAATGTCGGGGACCGAAGAATCATCCTCGCGGATACGGCCACGGATTTCCTGATACAGGATTTCCTGCAAGGCCGCCGTTGGCGCCATGACCGCTTCTGTATAGGCATTTTCGGCATCCAGATGCGCACGAATGTCTGCTTGCAGAACTGACGTGTCGCGCATGTCCTCCTGCCA
>CAXBKM010000345.1:0-2522 GCA_963976265.1 uncultured Maricaulaceae bacterium | reverse complement strand
GGATCTGTGGCGACGAAGCGCATCTGGCCGGGTTGTCCAATGAACAGGATTGTTGGGCTCTGATCCTCGCCTGCCTGTGATGTCTCAACCGCATCGATCCCATCGCCCGTTGGCGCCAGTACGTCCGTATCTGACGGCGTCACAGGCAATAATCGCTCCACGCGAGATCGAAAGGCTGCAAGACCCGCCTGCATGATTTCGCGCTCATTGCGTGCTGCATTGATCCGTGCCTGGAAATCCAGGGAACGGCGTACGCCCTCAGCGACAATTGTCATGGCAAAGGCCGTTAGCGTCAGCGCGATCAGCAATTCGGTGAGTGTGAAACCGACGCGTTTCATCATTGCGCCTCGTCACTGCGCGTGCGCTCGCTGGATATCCGAACGGTCCGGCCGCGCGGCGTGTCGATCTCGACACGAATGCGTTCCAGTCCGTCCATTTCGGCGACGTCTTCAATAGTGATGCGCCACGCATAGCCATTGAGGTCGCCTTCACCGGAGTCTGAGGCACTCGCGAGCAAGCCCTCGCCCAGCTGGGCCGCATAGCTCGTCTCTATGGCTGCGCGTTCCGATCGCGCAATCCCGGCGTAAAGCTCATAAATCCCGGCAAAACCAATCGCAGCGATGGTCATCGCAATCACCGCTTCGATCAGCGTGAAACCCTTACGCGTCTTCATCGGGCAGTCCACGCGATGACAGGCCCGTGATCCAATCAACACTGACGCTCAGCTCGGCGTCGTCTGACTGCAAATCATAGCGCCCACCCGTTGCGCCCCCGTCAGGAAAGAATCGAATGGCGGCAAGTTCGTCGTCGAGTTCGGTTTCGGCGACAGTGGCGCGGATCGTGATCTCGCGCGGCAGCGAAAAGTCGCGGTCAATGGGTTCTATTGTGATCTGGCGCGCATCGACATCAATGACCAACCGGGATTCGCGGCCACTCAAGCGGGCCTGAGTCCGTGCTGTGCGTGCAGCAAGCTCTATCGTGTCGGCAGCTGTTCGCACGATCGCGGCGTCAGATGTTGCAAACAGGCGCGGTGCCACAAAGGCTACGGCCAAACCGATTACGACCAGGACGACCAGGAGTTCGGCGAGCGTGTAGCCCGAGCGGGGATCACCGGATCTCGCGACTGATATCGGCATCCTCGCCTTCCCCGCCTTCGGATCCATCACGACCGAGCGTACGAATAATTGCGTGTCCGGGGCCAATATATTCATAAATATAGGGCTCCCCCCACGGGTCGAGTGGAACACCCTGATTGCCATCCAGATAGGGCCCTGCCCAGCCTGTCGCTCCCGAAGGTGCCGTAACCAGTGCATCCAGCCCTGCGGAGCCATTCGGCAGGCTGCCCACATCCAGTCGGTAGAAGCCAATGGATGTTGCAAGACTTGCAATCTGTGTTTCCGCGGTTTGTGATCGCGCCCCACCAATTCGATTGAACAGCGCCGGAGCGACCAGCGCGATCAGCAGGCCCAATATCACCATAACGACTAGTAATTCGGTCAGCGTGTAACCGGCCTTGCGTTTGCGTAGTTGGTCTTTTTGATTGGATGGATGAGGCATGGTTTTAAAGTCCAATATCGTTGACGCTGACCAGAGCGGATAGAATCGACACGATCACCAGGCCAATGACAAGGCCCGTGATGACAATAACGGCGGGTTCGACCAGGCGGGAAACGGCTTTCGCGCCGCGTTCAAATTGGGTTTCGTAGAATACCGCCAAGCGTTCAGCGGCTGATCCCAGATCACCGGTTTCCTCGCCGACGGACAATAGCTCTGCTGCGAGCGAGGGCAAAACATCGCTCGCTTCGACCCGGTCGGAGAATCCGCTCCCGGCCCGTACTTCAGTCAATGCATCGGCCAATCGCTTGACCGCCCAGCGATTGCCTGCTGCCTTGGCCGCCAATTGCAGCGCAGGCGCTGCGGAAATCCCATTGCGCAGGAGCAGAGCCAGTACGCGGCAAAACCGGGCGGCCACAATTGTTTTCATGGCAGAGCCGATGAGGGGCGCTGTGATCAGACGGCGATCCAGCGCTTCGCGCATGCCCGGTCGATCCAGCGTATATCGCAATCCTATAACAAGAAGGATGATCGCACCCAGGATGAACGGGCCAATTGTGGTCATGAAGTCGGCGGCAGTGAAAACGATAGCTGCGGCTGGCGGGGTTTCAGCGCCGATTTGTTCGAGCAGGGCTTGAAACCGCGGGACCACAAAAATCAACAATGCCGAGACGGCGATCATCGCGCCGATCAAAAGAAAAGCTGGATAAAACAGTGCGCCCTTGATGGACGCTTCTACCGCTTCACGGCGTTCGCGCGCATCGGCAAGTTCCCCGAGCGCATTACCAAGCGCACCGCCCGTTTCGCCGGCCTTGGCAATTTCGGGGAAAGGCGCCGGGAAGAGTTCCGGCCGTGCGGCAAAGGCTTCTGAAAGTGCAGCGCCGCTGCGTACATCATCCAGCAGGAGCTGCGCCGTCGTTTTCAGCTTGGTATCGGTCGCATGTCGCGTGAGAGCCGCCAGTGCCGGT
>CAXBKM010000344.1:0-2532 GCA_963976265.1 uncultured Maricaulaceae bacterium | reverse complement strand
ACCTCTTCTATATCTTTAGCGGGTGATGTTTCCAACTCGCCGGCGAAGTCGGCAAATAGAGTTCGATAGCTCAATTCGCCGAGTGTTCCCATGCCCCAAGTTAGGGCACCAAGTGTACCAGATTCACCAATTTCAAATATTTTCTGAGTGTGATTGAAATAGTGGAACCCATCCGTAGTTGAATTCACGGATGCGGTGCTATCCGCACCAAGCACAACGCCCTCGGGCGAGACGTAGCAGGCAGCTATGGTCACAAACCCTATCTCCAATATTCAGGTCACACCTTGAATCTGGACCATTTGATTCGCTAGTACTCTTTTTCTCGATCAATCATTTATTCCTTAGTCTGATCAATATGAGTCTTTTCTACAACGCAATTGGCCCAAAAAAAGGCCCCGGCGCCTATGGGGGAGGTGCGCCGGGGCTAATGACCTTGCGACAGGCCTTTTCGGCTACCCCGGTTCGGGGAGGGAGGGGAGGGAGGAACCGGGGGCCGAAAACTCTTAAGACAGATCAGGCGATCTGGACGATGCCTGAGGTTTGCGCGATCAGCGCGAGGGCGTAGGTGCCAAGCACCACAGTGATAAGCCGTGTCACGACGGCTTCGGCACGGAGCCCCTTGTTCAATGCGAACTTCATGGGGGAATTCCTTCTTAAAAATTCAGGCAGGCGCGTGTGCGCCTTATGAGCTTGCAGCTCAGGCCGCGATCTTGATCGCGGTATGGGCGACAAGCGCGAGGCCATAGCCAGCCACGGCGAGCGTGAAAACAATGGCGGTCAGGTTATTGGCGAATGTGCGTGTCATGATGTCTCTCCTTTTCCCCTCTGCGGGGCGATCCGAACTGGCGATCCAGCACCGCCAGTGCCGATCGGGAGGCGGTTTCCCATCGGCAAATGAAATCTAGGAAGTCCATAAATGAAAAACAATGAATAAAACAAAAAATATTCATTCGTTATAATTCATGTTGCTGCGATGCAACACAAACAGGGGTTTGAACGCCAATACGGACGCGTTTTCAGCCACTTATGTCAGTTATATGATGTTGGGGAGATATGTTGCGACTGCGAGAAGTCAAGTCGCGACTCAGGCATCTACCATATCTAGCGGATCTGCCACGGCCGATACACCAGCCCGCAGACCGGCAATCATAATCTGGTAGACGCCTTCCAGCTCGCGCTCCAGAAGGTCGAGCGAAAGGGAGCTGAAAAGCTGGGGATAGGAGAATTTGAGCGTCGCCGACTGGATCATTTCCGCGATGTACAGCGGGTCGGCAACATGGAACTCGCCCGAAATATTGCCAAACTCGACAATCCGCACCAGCACCTCGCGCTCGCGCTCCAGCCCCTCGTCATGGAAATGCGGCCGCTCCTGCGTGATGATCTGCGCCATCTCGACAAGCTTGGGGTCTTTTTCCAGCGCGTGATAGGTCGCGCGCAAATCATGGAACAGAAAATCATGAAGGCGTTCGGCCGCGCTGCGGTCCGACTGGATCAGGATATGCGACAATTCCTCGGTCGTGCGGATCGAGGCCGCACGCGCAATCTCTTCGGCAATATCGAGCTTTCCCGCAAAATAGCGATAGAGATTGCCGGGGCTCATGGCGCAATCATCCGCGACATCGGCCATGGTGGTTTTGCCGTAGCCATAGTGGGCAAAGCGTTTCCGGGCCGCATCGATGATTTTCTGGCGCGTTGTGTCAGATGCGTTCATACAAAGGAGTGTAAGCGGCTCCAGAGAAGAATCCAATGAACAATTACGAAATCGTTCAATCGTTAGCAGTTGCAGCATAAACATGCCCGAGGCCAATCCGAAACTCATTTCACGTCCATCGGCGCCATCGGTGCCGGTGCCTGGGGCACAGCACTGGCGCAGGTTTGCGCCCGCGCCGGCGGGCCCGCACGCCGCGTCACGCTCTGGGCGCGCGAACCCGAAATCGTCGAGAGCATCAACACCACCCACGAGAATAAAACTTTTCTGCCGGGCATCGCGCTTGAAGCCGCCATCACCGCGACCGGCGACATGAGCGCGATGGCATCAGCCTCAGCGATCCTCATGGTCACGCCCGCGCAGCACATGCGCGCAAGCCTCCTCGCATTGAAGCCGCATCTGAAAGCGGGCACGCCTGTTCTGCTCTGCGCCAAAGGCGTCGAACAAGGCAGCCACAAATTGCTCACCCAAGTGCTGGCCGAAGTCCTGCCCGACGCCGTGCCCGCGGTTCTCTCCGGCCCGAGCTTTGCGGGCGAAGTCGCGCGCGGGCTTCCCACCGCCGTCACGCTCGCCTGCGCCGACGAGGCGCTTGCCCGTCGCCTCATGCAAGCCGTCGGCATCCCGACCTTCCGGCCATACTATTCGCCCGACCTCATCGGCGCGGAAATCGGCGGCGCGGTGAAAAATGTTCTCGCCATCGCTTGCGGTATCGTCGAAGGCAAAAAGCTCGGGGCGTCCGCGCGCGCCGCGCTGACCACGCGCGGCTTTGCCGAGATGACGCGCCTCGGCCTCGCGCTTGGTGCGCGTGCCGAAACACTCAGCGG
>CAXBKM010000343.1:0-2533 GCA_963976265.1 uncultured Maricaulaceae bacterium | reverse complement strand
CGGTTCGAGATCATATTCGTCCAGCGCCCTGGCAACGATATTCCTGCCATCGGGCAAAGCATGCAGGCGCGCCATGAAGTCAAGATTTTCGCGGACCGTCAGGTCTTCATAGAGCGAGAAACGCTGGGTCATATAGCCGACCCGCGCCTTGATCTCGCGGGTTTCGCGCATGATGTCATAGCCCAGCGCCGTGCCACCGCCCTCATCGGCTTTCAACAGGCCGCACATCATCCGGATCGTCGTGGTTTTTCCTGAACCATTGGGCCCCAAAAAGCCATAAATCGAACCCTTGGGCACCTGCATGGAAAAGCCATCGACAACCGTTTTGTCACCAAAACGCTTGGTCAGGCCGGTCACGTCGATGACGTTCTCGGTCATGGTTGCGGCGTCGCCGAAATGGGCGTTCCGGGCGGTGGGGGTGTTGCGTCAAAGCGCAGCTCGGCGCGATAGACCAGGCGGGCGCGTTCATTGTCGGAATAGATGACTGGCGCGGTAAATTCCGGACCTTCAGCGATGAAACGAATGGTCGCGACAAGCCCGGGATCACATCCATCGCAATCAATGTTCAGCACTGATCCGACGGGCAGGCCCGTCAGTTCCGGCTCGGGAATGAAAATGAGGCCATGCACCGCGCCATCGGGCAGGAAGCGCAGGACCGGTTGGGTCGGTCCGGACAATTCGCCCTCATAGCGCAACTGGCGTTCGATCAGGCCCGCGCTGGGGGCAGAGACAACACGCCGGTCCTGAATATCGATCAGCCGGGCGCGCTCTGCTTCTGCTGCAGCCACATCTGCCGACAGCGCCCGCAACTGGTTTTCGCGCGCCGGGAGCTGCGCCAGGGTCAGGCGTTCGCGCAATTCAGCGACCCGGGCATTGGCGCTGGTTGCAGCCGCCTCTGCCGTATCGAGGCGCGCGCGCGGAATAATACCGCGATCAAACAGTTCACGCGTCCGGGTCAAATCCTCACGGGTCTGGGTTTGCGTGGCTCGAGCTTGCGCAAGCTGGTCGCGGGCCGCAGCAATTTCAGGTTCGCGCCCACCGGCTGCGGCATCGTCAAAGCGTGCCGCCGCGGCCTCGATACGGGCATCAGCGCCGGTGATGGCGGCCCGTTCGAGCCGGTCATCGAGCCGGAACAGCATTACGCCGCGTTCAACCCGTTCACCTTCGCGCACGCCAATTTCGATCAAACGTCCCGATGTTTCCGGCGCGATGAGGGCATAATCGCCCTCGACATAGCCGTGCAGCCGCTCATCGTGCGTGTCGCTACAGGCAGCAAGGGCGAGCGCGCCGATCAGGGTAAGACAGCGGGTCATGGGGCGCCTCCGGGTTGCACCTTTATGCCGTTGAGAATGATATCGGCGATGGCGTTTGCCATGTCGGCCGGGTCCAGAACCGGGTCGTCAGGGGCGTGGAAAATTGTGGTCAGTAACATGTGGGCGATGGCCGGACCGGCAAAGGCGCGCATGGCGGCCTCGGCCTCGACCGGGCGAAACACACCCTTGGCCATTCCGGCCTCGAGCAAGGCGCGCATCGTGCGCCGCCCGGTGTCGATGACATTGGTCCGGTAATAGGCCGCCAACACCGGGAAACGCTGGGCTTCGGCCAGAACCAGGCGCGGTGCCGCAGAGACGTCCGGGTTCGCCATGGCGGTCAGGATCATGGTCAGGACAGCGCGATAGGCCGCTTCAGGATCAGACGCCGCGCCGCTGGCGACCAGTTTTTCACCCGCCTTGGCGAGCGCCCCGGCCGATTGCTCGACGAGTGCATTGAGCATCGCCTCCTTGGACGGGAAATAAAGATAGATCGCGCCTTTCGAGAGGCCGGCCCGCGCGGCGATATCCTCCACACGCGCCGCCGCAAAACCGGTTTCGGTAAAGACGGCAAGTGCGGCATCCAGAATCTCGTCGGGGCGCGCTTCGGGACGGCGGGTGCGTTTGGTGGGTTTCGTCATGCAATATTAATAACTGACCAGTCAGTCAGTTGCAAGATGGGTTGGGGGATTATGACTGGGATGCTTGTGTGTGATGGGTCTCACAGCGAATTGCTGCTCCTTATGGATCGTTCAGTCCATCCTGGAACCCCTGCTGTGGCGGGGGCAGGCAAATCCGGGACAGGCATCAATTTTCACAATGACTCTCGCCATTTCCCATTTTTGGCGGTGTATTAGATGCCAGGCTTTGCGGTGCGGCATGGCTTCGACTCATTGTCCAGGCCCGCAACATTTGCGCGTAATTGTGCGCGGCGTGCCGGTCTGATACGACCTCGGCAGGGAGGGCTGGAATGCAATATGTCCGGATCGGTATTCTTGTTGTTCTAGCCGTATTGAGCCTCGCGGCAGGTGCCGCCAAGCTCTCGATGGCAGAACAAGAGGTGTCTTTTTTTGCATCTGTGGGATTGACCAGGCTCTGGCTCATTCCGCTTGGCGTTGTTCAAGTGATTGGTGCGGTCCTCGCGGTATTTCCGCGCTTGCGGCAAGCCGGTGCGTGGGTAATCGGGTCGGGATTCGCGCTCTCAACAATCATTCTGTTCATGG
>CAXBKM010000342.1:0-2535 GCA_963976265.1 uncultured Maricaulaceae bacterium | reverse complement strand
CGCGCACCCGATTCATTGAGGCGGCGAACAACGGGCGCAATTTGGTTATGCAGGCCCGCGACATCGAGCCCGCCTTCGGTCGTACGCTCTTCGCGCTTTTCAGGAACTATACAAGCTGCATGCGGACGGAACTTGCAGGCAATCTCCGTCATCTCGTCTGTCGCAGCCATTTCGAGATTGATCGGAAGGCTGGAAGCCGCACGTATGGCTTCGAGATCCCCATCGCGAATGTGGCGCCGGTCCTCGCGCAAATGGATCGTGATGCCGTCTGCGCCTGCCTGAGCCGCAATCTGCGCCGCGCGCATCGGATCGGGATGATCCCCGCCGCGCGCATTGCGAATGGTTGCTACGTGATCGATGTTCACACCAAGGCGCAACAGGCTTGCCATCAGGCGAGGCCCCTGGAGCCAGGCTTTACGGCCTCCATCGCGGCAAGATCTGGTGGCAAATCATTGGCGTCATAGTCTGGGAAATCGACCGCCGCGAGCGAAATTAGCTTGCAGCCAACATCAGCGCGGCCGTTCGACCGGTCGATGATACAGGCACCACCCACGACCTCGCCGGGCAGCGCATCCAGCGCTTCAACGGTTTCACGAAAAGACAGCCCCGTCGTGACGATATCTTCCGCGATCAGCACACGTTCGCCTTCGGCAATGGAGAAGCCCCGGCGGAACTGAAGCTGGCCATCGACCCGCTCGGCAAAGATCGACCGTGCGCCAAGCTGGCGCGCCAATTCATAGCCCGGAATGATGCCGCCGACAGCTGGCCCGGCAACAACATCGATCTTGCCGAACTCGGCGGTAAGCTTTTCCGCAAGGGCCTTGCACAATTTTTCGGAGAGCGTGGGCTGGGAAAAAACGAGGGCCTTCTGCAGGAAAACAGGACTGCGACGACCAGACGACAAAATGAAATGCCCCTCCAGCAAAGCCCCGGCCTCGCGGAATACATTCAGCACATCATCATTCGTCATCTTCGCCCTCCTGGTCGCGCACAGCTCTGTCGACCACAGCGATCGACCGGAGCGCGGCCAGTATCTGCGTCAGACGCTTGAGGTCTTCAACCTCAATTTCCATCAAGATTTCCGTGAAGTCCTCGTGGCGGTCTACCGTATGTATGGCTGTGATGTTGCCGCTGGCCTGTGCCACAGCAGCGCAGAGCTTGGCCAGTACGCCGCGCTCATTGGAGGCATTGATACGAATTCGCCCAATTGCCACCGCGCCCGTGCGCGCCAGTTCGGTCCAGCGCAGGTCCACCCAGAGCTCGGGTTTATCGTCATATTCGGCGAGCTTTGGACAACTCGCGACATGGACCACAATGCCCTTGCCCGGTTCATGAACCCCCATGATACGGTCCCCAGGCAACGGGCAGCAGCAATTTCCGAGATGAAGCGTCACGCCCGGTGACAGCTCAGTGCCGGATACCATGAGCGGCGTATGCTCACTGTCCATGCGGACCTTCGTGGGATCGTCCTCGCGTTCCGGCCGGTAACCCGGAAAGGCCGCCTGGATCACATCGTTTGACGAAATTCGACCGCGCCCCAGCGCTTCGGACATGTCTTCCATATCCTCAAAACCGGCGAGGCGGGCCGTATGGTTCATCTTTACATCAACCGGATCAATACCTGCCCGTCGCAGCGCCATATTGATCAGCCCCTGACCGAGGCGCCGGAACTCTGTTGTTTCCTTGTCGCGCACAAGCTTGCGCATCGCAGAGCGCGCGCGCCCGGTGATCGCCAGCGCTTCCCAGCCATGAATGGCGTGAGGCGCTTTGCCCCGGATGATCTCGACAACGTCTCCATTTTTCAGCGGGCGGCGTAACGGCTTCACCTCGCCATTGATCTTGGCGCCAAAACATGTGTCACCCACCGCCGAGTGCACCGCATAGGCAAAGTCCAACGGCATGGCGCCGGCTGGCAGGATGATCAACTTGCCCTTCGGAGAGAAAGCAAAGACGTGCTCGCGATACATTTCGAGCTTGGCGTGCTCCATGAACTCGCTCGGATCGCCGCCATCCTGAAGCAATTCTGCGAAGGCTTCGAGATTGGCGGCAGGGTCAAGACCGGCAGCACGCGCCGAATCGATGTCAAAGCCGTAGGCGCGGTTCTTGTAGCCCCAATGCGCAGCCACGCCGAACTCGGCGGTGCGGTCCATCTCTTCAGTGCGTATCTGGAGTTCGACACGCCGGTTGCCGGAAGCGCGTACGGTTGTGTGCAGGCTGGCATAACCGTTCGGCTTGGGCACGGAGATATAGTCACGGAAACGGTCAGGGATGCAGGCCCAGAGTCTGTGGATTTCTCCCAGAACCCGGTAGCAATCCTCAACACTCTCCACGATCACGCGAAAAGCGAACAAGTCAGCGACATCCCGAAAGGAAATCGATTTCTTCTCAAGCTTGCGCCATAGCGAATAAGGTTGTTTCCGACGACCCTTGATGCGGCAAGGAATTCCGGAAACCTCCATCAATTGCTCAAGGTCACCCCGGATACGCTCAAGATCATCGGCATTTTCGAGCGCAAGTTCGTCCTGACGATAGAGA
>CAXBKM010000341.1:0-2542 GCA_963976265.1 uncultured Maricaulaceae bacterium | reverse complement strand
TCGGTGGATTGAAGGAAAAACTTCTCGCAGCGCTTCGCGGCGGTGTGAAGACGGTGCTGATTCCGTCTGAGAACGAGAAAGACCTTGCCGAAATTCCGGACAATGTGAAGGAAGGGCTCGACATTATTCCTGTTTCAACCGTTGAAGAAGTGCTGGCCAATGCGTTGGTTCGTCCGGTCGAGCCGGCGGAATGGAGCGAGGCCGATGATGCGGCACTGGCTGCACTCAGCACCCAGCCGCCTGTGGGTGGCCAGGATGGTGGTGCGATTAAGCACTGACCAAGCTCAGCCAGTGTCAGATAAAAATGCGTCGTCGGTGAAAATCGGCGGCGTTTTTTTATGTCATCGCTTCGGCAGCAAAACTGTTTTTATGTAGGCAGGTCGGCGATAGACCGTTAAGCTTTTGATCGGGCAATTGGCTGAACAGCCGCAACACAGCTAGGAATATTTATGAGCAACAACGCAATCTTTGATCTTCTCGCGTCTGCCCAGGGCGGCGGCGCAATCGACAATATTGCCTCACGCTTCGGGCTGAGCGGCGATCAGGCGCAGTCGGCAATTCAGGCTTTGCTGCCAGCACTCGGAGCCGGAGTCGAGCGTGAACAACAATCTGGCAGTATTGGCGATTTGCTCGGGACGCTGCGCCCGGATACCGCAGATCGGGTTCTTGAAGATAGTCGGGCTCTGGAGTCCGAAGAGACGGTTGAGCAGGGCAATAATCTGCTCGGAACCCTGTTTGGCTCACGGGATGTGTCACGCCGCGTTGCCGCTGATGCTTCCGCGCGCAGCGGCGTCGATGATTCGATTTTGAAACAGCTATTGCCAGTGCTGGCGACGATGGTCGTTAGCCGAATGGCACAGGCAGATCCTGACCATGATGCCAACCCGGAACGTGGTGGCGGGTTGGGAGATATTGGTAATTTGGGCGGTCTGGGCGGCCTATTGGGGTCTTTGGCTGGAGGCCAGTCGTCTTCAGACGGAGGTTTGTCGAGCATCCTGGGTGCCTTGACCCAGCAGAACCAGCAGGACAGCATTGCCGATGACATTTTGGGACTCATCAATAGCCGCGGTCGTTAGGCGTCCGGGCTTGGATAAAAGGGGAATGATTGCATGTTTAATTTGATTCAAGTTGTTGCTGAGGCCGGTAAGGCGCTTGGCTTTGACCGGTCTCGGCCATCAGAAGAAAACCGTGAAGCTGTCGAAAAAGAGCTCCGGGGTCTGGATGTTGATGGTGCCAAGGATGTTGAGGTTGAGGTTGATGACGACAAGATTGTCGTCAAAGGCAAGGGACTTAGCCAGGACGCGAAAGAAAAGCTGTTGATGGCTGCCGGTAACATCAAGGGTGTTTCAGGCGTGCATGACAAAATCATCGCGGCAAAGAAAGAGGCCGCCGGTTCATTCCACACCGTGAAGTCTGGTGATTCTCTGTCGAAGATCGCAGCCAAGCATTACGGTAAAGCCAGTGAATATCCGAAGATATTTGAGGCCAACAAGCCTATGTTGTCGCATCCAGACAAAATCTATCCTGGGCAATTGCTGCGCATTCCATCAAAGGGCGGCTCCAGCAAAGGTGCACCCAGCAAGGGCGCCCCATCGAAAGGTGGCTACGGCAAGGGCAAGTAGGCTCTTAGTCCGTGTAGCGTAAGAAAAGGCCTCCGGTTTTCCCGGGGGCCTTTTTTATTGAGGTGCTAGAGACGCCTCAAACTACCGAATATGCCTCGCACGATCTCTCTCACCAGCGTGTTGGAGGATTGCCGCAAGACACTGTCCACCGTCGAGCGCGAGGAACGGCGTCGACGACGTGTCCCGGTCGACCGGCTTCTGGATCGAGAGGCGCGTTGACGTTCGGTGCGGCGTTTCTCAGCCGCTTCACGGGCTTCGGCCGCTTGAGCCTCTTCTAGTTCGCGCGCTGCGCGTCGTTCGAGATGCTCATAAGCGGATTCGCGATCAATGGCGGTGTCGTAGACGCCCATCAGTGGTCCATTGGCGATCAGTTCGCGTCGCTCTTCGGATTCAACGGGGCCAAGGCGTGAGGAAGGTGGGCGGATCAACGTACGTTCGACAATTGATGGTGCCCCCTTGTCACCCAGGGTAGAGACCAGCGCCTCGCCCACGCCCAATTGGGTAATCGTTTCTTCGGTGTCAAATTTGGCGTTCGCCCGGAATGAACCGGCTGCGGCGCGAACCGCGCGTTGTTCATTGGGCGTGTAGGCCCGCAAGGCGTGCTGAATACGATTGCCGAGCTGCGCGAGAACAGATTCTGGCAAGTCACGCGGATTTTGCGTGACGAAGAAAACACCGACGCCTTTTGAACGGATGAGTTTGACGGTTTGATCGACCTTCTCCAGCAGGGCTTTTGGCGCGTCATTGAACAGCAAATGAGCCTCGTCAAAGAAGAAGACGAGTTTGGGCTTATCCGGGTCGCCGACCTCGGGGAGTTCCTCGAACAGCTCTGAAAGGAGCCAAAGCAAAAAGGTCGAATAGAGCCGCGGATTATGCATCAGGCGCGTCGCATCCATGATGTTTACATGCCCGCGGCCCTG
>CAXBKM010000340.1:0-2544 GCA_963976265.1 uncultured Maricaulaceae bacterium | reverse complement strand
ATGACTGCACGGTGCGGATCACCTGCGCCAGGTTAACCCCGCGAATGGATCCATCGGCAAAGTTGAAGCCGCCCGTACCGTCGATTGCATTCATGATCTGAGCGGTCGTATGGCCCGATGTCAGCACATCGATATTGAAAGCCCCCAATCCCTGCAGGCGATCAAACCCGGCGGCCGCTTCCAGAAACGGCAATGCGGCCAGAGTGTCGAGCCGGGCATTCAGGGAATATGACGGCGTATTGCCGCGCGAATTGGCGACGATACGCGCCGTGCCTGAACCCTCATAGAGCGTGAAACGGGTCAAATTGGCCTCAAGGCGACCATTGTTGATTTCGACCGCCAAATCGGCATTGGTGACGATGATGTCGCGAAACTGAAGGCGGCCAACCGCCAAGCCCAGATCGGCGTCCACTGTGCTGAGTGCGGCCAGATCAATCGTCTCTTCGGGCCATGGCGGAACGCCGCAATTGCCACTCGAAGGTACTGGTTCTGGCAAATACGGGTTCACATTCAATTCGGTGAGTTCAAGCGCACCGGTAATACGCGGGCGCGCTCCGCTGAATGCAACACCGAACCGGCCTGTGCCGGTAATGTCATCAAGGGTCACTGTGGCACCAGTCAGCGCGACGGATGATGCATTGCCCGACAGCGTACCTCTTGCCTCGAAACGGTCGAGCTGGTCGCCCGGTGGAAGCGGGGAACCGGCAAAAGCGGCCATGGCGCGCAGATCAGGCACCGTCATGTCGAGTGCACCGTCAAAGGCAAAATCCTCGCCTTCGCGCAAGGCGCCATCGAGGCTGAAATCAATCAGACGCCCGCCGAGCGCGAGGCGCAAATCTGTTTGCTCGCCTTCAAACAGGCCGCGCATCGAGCCAAGACGTGCGTCGAATGTCATCGCTTGACCGTCAGCCGTCAGCGAGCCTTCCAGCGTCAAAGGCGCATCGACGCCCGGCATGGCCATCGTGAGATCAAGACCTTCAATGCGCCGGCTATCGCCATTTCCGCTGTAGAGGATGGTGCCGTTGTCGATGCGAATATCGCCCAATGAGGCGTCAAAGGGCAGGGCGCCCGGTTGACGCACGAAGCCCTCACCCGAGGACGGCGCGGTGGCCGGTTCGCGATCGGGGCCGAGCGACCAGTTATTGGCTGCACCGCGCTGTTCAAGCCGGATAACTGGATCGACCAGAACAAATTCGTCGACGATGATCTCTCGGGAAAACAGGGGGAGAAGTTTGACCGCGACCTGCATTTCGCTCATCTGCGCGAACGGCTCTTCGCCAAAGCCTGGTGCATTGGCAATTGTGACCGATTGCGCGCTGATTTCGATACGAGGAATTAATTGCAGGCTGACATCGCCGCCCAAAATGATATCGCGGCCTAATTGTTCGCTCGCGGCGATCTGGGCGCGCTCACGATAAAGCGACTCAGGGATCAGCGATGGAGCCAATAACGCAATGCCAATAATCACAACAAAAACAATGACAAGCCCGGTCAGGATGCGTCTCATTCTACTCACTCCAGTTCGATGATCGCGTCAGTCTCGCACACCCTGACAGATCAGGGCGGCAAATTCATGGCGTGACGCTGTGCTAATTCGCAGCTTATTATCCATGGCAATCATATTTGATGAGGGGGAGATCATGACCAAATCTTTTGTATCGCTGAACCGGCGCGACGTGATTTTGGGGCTTGCGGCAGGCAGCATCATTCCGCTGTCAGGATGCTCAACGGCCAATGCGCCCATGTTGCTCTCTGATGCCGACATTCAACGCATGTCCGATGAGGCCTGGTCAGATGCCATGGCGCAGGAGCGCGTTCTGCGCGATCCGCGCTATCAACGCCGTCTGGACCGGGTCGGGCGGCGCATGGTCGACGCGTCGGGACAAACCCATCTCAATTGGGAATTCGTCGTGCTTGATAATGATGCGGTGAATGCCTGGGTCCTGCCCAATGGCAAGGTCGCCTTCTACAAGGGCATTCTCGACGAGATGAGCAATGACGGCCATGTTGCTGCCGTGATGGGCCATGAAATGGGTCATGTCTCGGCCCGCCATGCCCAGCAGCGCGCCAACCAGCAGCGCACCGCCCAGATCGGCATGCAGATCGTCAATGTGGCGCTGCAAAGCCAGGGCGTGGAACGCAGTCAGGACATTTCCGCGATTTTGGGGGCTGGCGTTCAATACGGCGTCATCCTGCCGTATTCGCGCCAGCATGAGTATGAAGCCGACCAATTGGGTGTGGATTACATGGTCGCGTCGGGCTATCAAGCCAATGACGCGATCGATCTCTGGCTCGCCATGTCGGCACTACACGAGCGTTCAACGCTCGATTTCATGTCGACCCATCCGTCTGATGACAACCGGATTGCGGCCATGCGTGCGCACATCGCTGCACGCGGATATGCATAAGGACAGTAAAACTGCCCAATGTGTGAGGCTCGTCTCTTGCCGTGTTGGTTAAGCGAGTCTAGTTTCGCGCGCCTTGTCAGAGTGCCGCCTTAGCTCAGTTGGTTAGAGCGCTGGTTTGTGGAACCAGAGGTCCTCC
>CAXBKM010000339.1:0-2553 GCA_963976265.1 uncultured Maricaulaceae bacterium | reverse complement strand
ATATCCTGCGGGCTCGCGCCTTCAATCATCAACAGACCCGCTTCCCGGCCATAGCCTTTGAGCATCCGGTTGCCGATAAAGCCGTGACAGACGCCCGACACCACGCCGACCTTTTTGATGGCTTTGGATACGGTGAGCGCCGTTGCCAGTGTTTCGCCCGATGTCTTCGCGCCGCGCACGATTTCGAGCAGGCGCATCACATTTGCGGGCGAAAAGAAATGCATCCCCAGAACACGGGACGGATCAGAGACCGTCGCGGCGATCTCGTCAACATCGAGATAGGATGTGTTGGTCGCCAGAATGGCGTCTGGTCGACAGGCCGCGTCCAATTCTGTGAATACCGCCTTTTTCACATCCATGCGTTCAAACACGGCCTCGATCACCAGATCACTACCTGCAAAGCCGTCATAATCGCTCGCCGGCGTGATGCGGGCATAGCGCGCATCGCGTTCTGCCTCGCTCATCCGCCCCTTGGCGGCGCTGGCTGCGTAGAGATTGGCGATACGCTCCAGCCCGGCTTTTAGGGCATCTGCATTCGCATCAAACAGGGTGACGGGAATGCCCGCATTGGCAAAAGCCATGGCAATCCCACCGCCCATCGTGCCTGACCCAACGACCCCAACCGACTTGACCGGTTTGGGCTTGGCATCGAGGCCGTTGACCTTGGCAGCCATACGTTCCGCGAAAAACAGATGGCGCATGGCGGCTGATTGCTGGCCCGTGATCAGCCCAACGAACAGGTCGCGTTCCTTGTCGAGACCGGCGTCGATATCCATAGAGACCGAGGCTTCGACAGCATCGATGGCCAGCAGCGGCGCATGTTCTCCACGACGGCGCGACAGTGCGAATTTGCGCCAGGTCTCAGAGGCCGCTTCGTCGGGCTCCCGATTGTCCATATCACGGATGCGGCGTTTCGCTGTGACCGAGCGCGCAAATTCAATCGCCGACGCCAGAACATCTTCGGTGGCGATCGAATCGGCGAGACCAATTTTCGCGGCCTTTTGCGCGTTGATGGGCTTGCCGGTGACGCACATTTCGATCGCCGGGCCGAGGCCCGTCAGGCGCGGAGTGCGCTGCGTCCCGCCGGCACCGGGGAATATCCCCAGATCAACTTCGGGGAAGCCGCACTTTGCGCGCGCGTCAAAGACCCGAAAATCACAGCCAAGAGCCGTTTCCATCCCGCCGCCCAGCGCGGAGCCATGAATCGCGGCGACGACCGGCGCGGGGCAGTCTTCCAGTGCCGCGATCATGTCGGGCAGAGAGGGGGCCATGGGCGGTTTTCCGAACTCGGTAATGTCAGCACCGGCAAACCAGGTGCGTCCGGCACAGGACAACACCACGGCTGTCGCATCACCCACCATGGTAAGAGCCTCGACCACCCCTGCGCGGACCGCATGCGAGAGCGCATTTACCGGGGGATTGTCGACACTTATGACCAGAACGCTGCCATCGCGGTGGTAAGAGACTGGATTATTCATGTCACGGCCCTTCGTGCCTGGAACTCATCTGCCGTCCAGGCCTCTGTTTTCATAACGTTTTCAATGATGGTGACGGCATTCCATACATCTTCAAATGAATTGTAGAGCGGCGCAAAGCCAAAGCGCAAAATATCCGGCGCACGAAAATCACCGATCACGCCGCGCGCAATAATCGCCTGCATGATGGCGTAACCGTCCGGGTGATGAAAACTGACCTGACTGCCGCGCTTCGATGCATCAATCGGACAGGCGGGTCTGAAACCGTATTCGCCGCAACGGCCTGACATCAGGGCCAAAAACAGATCACCAAGCGCGGATGACTTGGTGCGCAAATCCGCCATATTGGCCTCAGCCATCAAATCCACACCGACTTCCAGGGCCGCAATTCCCAGCACACCCGGCGTCCCGCACTGAAAACGGTCGATGCCGGGGGCGGGCGTATAGGTGTCGTCGAAATCGAACGGCGCCGCATGCCCCAGCCAACCGGAAAGCGCTGGAAATACTGCGTCTTGATGACGCTTGGCGGCAAAAATGAATGCCGGAGCACCGGGGCCGCCATTGAGATATTTATAACCGCAGCCGACCGCAAAATCAGCATTGGCCCCATTCAGGTCAACGGGAAGCGCACCTGCGCTATGGCTGAGATCCCAGATCACCGGTACGCCCTTGGCATGCGCGGCGACTGTCACAGCGCGCATATCGCGCATCTGGCCGGTTTTGTAATTCACCTGGGTCAGGAGCAGCGCGGCCGTGTTGTAGTCGAGGGCTTCAATCACACCGTCGGGCTCAACAAGTTTCGTTGATATCTCGCCATTCGTCAGGCCACTCAACCCCTGCATCATATAGATGTCGGTCGGGAAATTTCCACGTTCACTGAGCAGCACTTTGCGCTTTGGGTTGAGTTGAAGACATGCCGTCAAGGCTTTGAACACATTGATGGATGTCGAATCCGCAACAATCAATTCATCATCATTGGCGCCGATCATGGCGGCAATCTTGGCCCCGACACGGCGCGGCCCGTTGATCCAGTCATTAGTGTTCCAGGACCGGATCAAATCCTCGCCCCATTCACGCG
>CAXBKM010000338.1:0-2555 GCA_963976265.1 uncultured Maricaulaceae bacterium | reverse complement strand
GGGGCATGACCGATGACCCCATCGCGAACCCATCGACAACGTCGGATATTCTGGCCTTTTATGAAAAGGCCGACACAAGTGAAGTCTGGTTGACGCCCGCGGATCTCGATCAGGACAAAATCGGGCATCAGGGCCTGTTTACCCGAAAAGGAGAGGCGTTCTGGCCGATGCCATTTGACTGGTTTGACAGTCTTATGAACGCGGGCGAAGAGATCGCCCCTTGACCACGGCCTTGCCGCCAAACTTGTCGCGGGCCTTATCCATGGCACGTTCGGCGGCTGCGCGTTTTAATGCCGTCGGGTCCAAGAGGTCACCGGCATCGGGAAGCGCGTCTTCCAGTCCAGACAATCCGATACCGATCAAGCGGTAGGCCGTGCCGTCGATTTCCGATCTCATCAATTCGCAACCAACCCGGTAGAGCGTATCGGCGAGTTGGGTTGGATCGCGTAGCGTGCGCCGGCGCGTAATCGACTTGAACTGGGCGTTTTTCAGCTTCAGCGTAACCACTGAACCCGACACCATTTTTTCCTTGGCTTGTGAGGCCGTCTTTTCACATAGCGACCAAAGCCTTGATTCTAGCGATGACCGGTCCGCAATATTGGTGTTAAACGTCGTTTCCGACGAAATGCTTTTGCGTTCGCGATCGGGGCTGACCTTGCGATGGTCTTCGCCCCGCGCCAGGCGGGAGAGGCGCAAACCGCCATCGCCATACCGCTGGGCCATGGCCTTGTCGCCATGACGGATGACATCGGCCAGTTTGCGAATGCCGTCCTTTTGCAAACGCGCAGCAAAGGCCGGGCCGACGCCAAACACTGACCCAACAGGCCGGTTCTTGAGAAAGTCTGGCGCTTCGACGCGCCCTATGACCGCAAACCCATCGGGCTTGTCGAGATCGGAGGCGGTCTTGGCGAGAAATTTGTTGAACGACAATCCTACCGAAACGGTCAATCCAGTCTCTTCAACAATTCGCTTTTGCAACTGGAGCAGGGTGAGAGCGGGGGGATGGCCATGCAGGCGTTCCGTACCCGTTAAGTCGAGGAATGCCTCATCAATAGACAAGGGTTCTACCATCGGTGTGACGCTTTGCATCAATTCGCGAATACGCCGTCCTTCTGCGGCATAGGCCGAACCGCGCGGCGATATAACCACGGCGTCCGGGCAACGCTTCAAGGCCTGAAACATTGGCATTGCCGAGCGCACGCCGTGCAGACGCGCAACGTAGCAGGCCGTTGAAACCACACCGCGTTGACGGCCACCGATAATAACAGGCTTGTCAACGAGGCTCGGGTCATCACGTTTCTCGATCGCTGCAAAGAAGGCATCACAATCGATATGCGCAATGGAGAGGGCGTTGATCTCGCTATGCCGTAACAGACGCCGTCTCTTGCAGGCCGGGCAGGACCTGCCAGCATCCGGTGCGATGGGCTCCAAGCAGGTGCGACAATACCCGGGATGAGTCATGAGGCCGAACTCGGCCAGAGCATGGCGGCCCCTCGTACGCCGGACGAATCGCCATGCGCGTGGCGCAAAATTCGCGTACGGATCACATCAGAGAAGACATGGGTTTGAAGTGCGTTCTGCGTGGCATCTGCCAGTCCGGGTGCATTCGACACACCGCCGCCCAAAACGATCACATCGGGGTCCAGAATATTGATTACGGTTGAAAGTGCTTTTGCCAGACGTCTTGTGTAGCGCGCAAGCTCCTCCGGTCTTTGAAGAATCTCAATGGCTTGCATGCTCTCACCGGTTCGATCGTTGAAATCGCGTGCCACGCCGGGCCCCGAGAGCCAGGTTTCGATACATCCGACCTGCCCGCACCAACACACTGGTCCCGGGAATTCATCTGCTGCCATCCAGGGCAGGCTATTATGGCCCCACTCACCGGCAATATTCTGAGCGCCGGAATAGGGCTCTCCGTCGATTATAATACCGCCGCCGACGCCAGTCCCCAAAATGACGCCAAAAATCTTGCTATGCCCCATGCCCGCGCCATCCACGGCTTCTGACAGCGCAAAGCAATCGGCGTCGTTGGCAAAGCGTATCGGGCGGCCAAAAACCTCTGTGAGGTCGCGTTGAAAGTCACGACCATTGAGCCATGTTGAATTTGCGCCGCGCAATACGCCGGTCTCCGGGCTGAAAGAGCCGGGGTGCCCAATGCCAACGCCGATGGCGGGGCCGAGCATTGATTCGGCTTTCCTGATGAGGCCGTTTATGGCTTCAAGGCCTTGCTTATAGTTTTGCGGTGTCGCGATACGTTCACGAAAAAGGGTGCGCCCGTCGGTATCAAGGCCCGCTGCCTCGATTTTGGTTCCGCCCAGATCCACACCAATTCGGATCATGCTTTCGCCCTTGTTTTGCGTACATACTTCGACATTGTTCTTATCTTGTTCTAAAATTCGAAGAAAGTATCGTTCTGACTCACCGTTGATTAAGGAAGATCGTGTTTACTGTCTGCGGGGTGTCAAAAAGCGCGAAACAATCGCGCAGTTAACACGGGGAACGCGACGGCGTCATGCTTCAGGTCATGTCGAAAAAAGTCCTCATCGTTGAAGATA
>CAXBKM010000337.1:0-2599 GCA_963976265.1 uncultured Maricaulaceae bacterium | reverse complement strand
CATCCTCGGTGTCGATATCAATTCCGATCCATGGATCGAGCGCAAATGGCCTGAACGCCAAAGGCGCTGCGCCATCAGCATCATCCAGCAGTGTCTTGGCATCGAATATCCCGAACGTCCCGGCGTCGCGCCAGATCGGCGTCAAATCCTGTGTCCGCGCACCAAAGCGTGCCGCATCCACAGTCTTTAAAAGCCCGTCTTCAACGGTGAACAGCTTTTCCATCGGCGTGCCAACATCGACGACGCCCAGGAGTGGCTGACTTCTGTCACCGGTTTCAAACGCGTCGCAGGCCGTTGCCAAAACTGCAGGGGTCACAAAGAAGGCGGTCGCGTACAGCAGCGCAATTGTATCGAAATCTTCTCCGCGTTCCGCATATTGGCGCAGCGTCCAGCTCACTACAGAACGGATTGGCGTAAAATCATCGGCCAGCGCGATGTCGCGCTCGAACCCTGGGGGGAAACCCGCCAAGGCTGCGGCTTGGGCTATGGATTCGTCATCGGTTGAGACATGGATCACATCAAACATTTCCGACGCCGCGGCAGCAGACAGAATATGGGTAAAAGCCGGGCGCCCCGCAAAATCGCGCAAATTCTTGCGCGGGATGCGTTTTGATCCGCCACGCGCCGGGATAATCGCCAATCGCCGTGTCATGAGGGCACTCCGCTGCGCAAAACGGCGAGACCGTCCGGGCCTTCATGAAACAACAGGTCGAGCGCCGACATAAAGGGCTCAAATGTGCCACCGCCTTGCCCGTATTGCGGATGGGAATAGTCGAAAAAAGCCAGCGAAATTCCGGCGGTTTGAAATGCCGCACTCTCATCGAGATAGGCTTTTGATCCCGGTGGCGAGACATAATCTGTGACACCGTGCGCAACGCATAAATCAACAAGGCGATCGGCCTTTGCCGATGTAACCGGTGTGTCAGAGGCATTTGTGATACGTGTTGTGATCCCGAAGGCCTCAGCCAGCCAGATAATCAGCGCCGTATTTAGACTGCACAGCCCATGGTCCGGCATGCGCATGATGGTCTCAAACCCGGCGAAATAGCGGTTGAAATAACGGGCCTTGGCAAAACTCAACGCAACGCTTCGCAGCATAGCATCAGGGAATTTTGCATCGGCTGCAATCTCGACCTCACGAATGGTCTGGTCTCGACGCCCCTTGGTCAAAACCGGAACGGTCAGCCAGAGTGGACCCTGCGCTGTTTTGATTTTGTTGCGCTGCTGCCAGGAGCGTTTGTCGAACTGGACATCATCAAGCAGCACGAACAGATCAACTCTGTCCATCAGGGCGAAATACCCCATCCAGGGCAGGAAGGTTGGCTGCATGATTGCCGCAGATTTGGGTTGAAGGTCGGGCTTTGCCATCGCAGTCATGCCTCGACCGCCGCGCAGACGCCATGCTCGCCATAGCCGTCGCCATTGTAAAACACGATGCGCTTTCCGGCGTGCGGCAAGACAATAAAGTATTCCAGCATCTCGGCGTCTGGACCGCCCGAACTGGGCAAAAGACCGGGCCCAGCGCGGTCGCGTGCCCAATTGAGGCCGTCATCAGAATACGCGATCTGTGCGCGATAGGCCTCACCCTTGGAGGCAAACCACATCACCCAGCGTGCGCCGTCATGATAGACATAAGGGCGCGCCAGCGCATTCTCGCCGGGTGCAAAATCAATCGCCACGCATCCGTCGCGCTGCCAGTTTCGGCCGTCATCCGAGGTCGCAATCTGGATGTTGTAGCGCGGCAGATCGCGGTGCACCCACTGCGTCCCTGCAACATAATACATGCGCCAGGCATCGCCATCGCGAACGACCCAGGGCGCGGTGTTGATATAGGGGTTGGCGCGGCATCGTTCGATAATCGGGGCCTGAGACCAGCGCTCGAACGGTCCGCTATCCTTTGAAATCGCCAGACCTCCATAAAGGTCCATACGGGTCGTCCCACCGGGCTTAAAGCCGATATAATACATCAGCGTTTCATCATCGTCGCGTATGATGCAGGACGGCAGGACGCCATTATCGTCGAAGCATCCGAGTGCACCGGGCGCCAAAACGGGTTCGACGGAGCGCTCCAGAACAGTGCCTGGGTCATCAAGATCAATCAGCGCCCAACCGACATGCGACTGGTTGGCCTCATTGCGCCCGGCCGCATAGATCCGCCACAGCGAGCCTTCGACATGTTCAGGCGTCGGCAGCATCGCATGGCTGCGGCTCCACCAGAGCGATGGATCGGGTTTGATCACCAGGCCGAGCTTGCGCCACTCAGTCATCGAGCTTGAAATAATTGTTGCGGATTTTGCGGCCCTTTTCATCGTCCGGGCCGAACACAGTCGCCGGTCCACCGAGCGCGACGGAATGGCTTTCCAGATTGCGGGTGATGCTGGCGTCCATGGCGACAAAGCAGTCATCGCCAATGGTCAGGAAATCGCGCAGCGTCGCATTGACCCCGAAGAAACAGCGCTGGCCGATCGTGCAATGCCCCGAAACGACGATGTGCGAGGCAAAATAGGTGTGATCACCAATGCTCGATCCATGACCAATGTGATTGCCCGACCACAACATGACATTATCGCCCAGCGTCACGCCGGGCTGGATCGTCTGG
>CAXBKM010000336.1:0-2602 GCA_963976265.1 uncultured Maricaulaceae bacterium | reverse complement strand
AACGCTTATCCCCCGGTTTGGGCTTTCCCTGCCATTCCAGGCCCTGACGACGTGTCGAAGGGCGTCACCGCAAGGATACCCCAGCCTGGTTAACCTGTGGTAAAACTGGCCGCTAAAATTTCAACCCGCTTCCCTGCCCCGTCGGCTCGACGCCCGCTCCACCTCCCACCATATCTCAGTCGCATCTCAGCCGCGTTACCGCCGCGTTCTGGCCGCGCGAGGGCCGCGCGAGGGTCAGGCCGCCAAAGAACTGGACCCCGGTCGCGCCGAAGCTTCAATCTTTTTTTCCCGCGTGCGGACCATCTTGCGCAGGCGTTGCATGACGTCAAGATTGTGCCGTTCCATCGCCGACAAGGCGGCCACGGCCTGATCCATTCGTCCGGCGCGATAGAAACCGACCGCTTGCCGGGCATTTTCGTGGAACTGGCGATGGGGACTTTCCAGCGCGGCAAAATCCGCGAACTCGGCAAACAGCTGCTTGCCGGCCCCGGTGTAGTACCATTGGCCGAGCAGGCAGTCGGTTTCGGGCGGGAAATCCTCCGTTGTCGCCTCCGAAATCCCCATGAAGACCCGGTAAACCTCCAGCTTAAGTTCAAGTTCCTCCAGGTTCGCCAGTTCAATCTCGCTAAGGATCGCGGCGAGCGACAAGGCCGTGCCGCTTTGATCCGAGATCGCCAGCAACCGCTGGGTCCCGTCGAGCAATTGCGAGGCCTCGTGCTTCAGGCTGGTTGCCGCAACCGAGTTCTGCTGCATGGTTTCGTCGGTCTGGTGGGCCTGTTTTTGAATGGCGCGAACCAGTTTGCCAATGTCCAGCGTTGCGTCGGCCGTACGTCCGGCGAGGGCGCGAACCTCGGTCGCGACAATGGCGAAGCCCTTGCCGGCCTCGCCGGCGCGGGCCGCCTCGATACTGGCATTGAAGGCCAGAAGCTTGGTCTGCCGAGAGACGTAGTCGATCAGCGACAGGATATCACCAATGCCGCTGGCTCCCTCGTTGAGGGTGGAGATCTGGTTCGAAGCTTGGTGAATGTGATCGCTGATGGCGGTGATTTGCGCCACCATGGCTTCAAGACCTTTGCGACTTCCCTCCGATTCAAGACGCGAATCATTGTTTGCCCGATTGTTTTCGACAAGCAACTGCGACAGCTCGGAGAAGGATTCCCGCACCGCGATCAGTGAATCTCCGAAACCGGTCAGGTTGTGAAATATCGCCCGGTCGATTTTTTGTTGCTGCTCCAACTGCTTGATACGGCGCAGCAGGTCTTGCCGGTCGGCCGGAACCGCAGCGTCGGCGCGCGGCGCATCATAATCGCCAAGTAAGGACATCATGAGTCTCCCCTATCGAGAGTCGGATCGGTCTATTAGAGGGTGTTTGGCGACAGGGTCGATCACACTCTAACTAAGGGCGGGCTGAATCTTGTAGAAAGATGAAAATACGCAATGGCATCAAGAGTATGACAACAGTTACGTCAGCAAAGAGGTATTGTCAATACGTATTTAAAAAGCGCTTGATGGCAACAAGCGCGGCGCTTCGGCGCTGTCGCCCTTCCGGGCAAGCCGATCCGACTCTAGCGTTCACAGACCACGACGTTGGGGTCGTCGATGCCCAATAACTGACAAAGCTGGCGTTGGGGCGCGATCAGGTCCGCAAGGCAATACTGTTCCAGGACGTCATAGAAGGCTTCCGTCGCCCGATTTAGCGCGCCGCGCAGCACGCAAACACTTTCGATTTTACAGCAGCCGGACCGGGCGGGATTGAAACATTCGACAAGCGCCATGTTCTGCTCGGTTTCCCGAACGAGACGCCCGACGTTGATTTGCTCCGGCGTCAATCCGAGCCGCATGCCGCCGCCTTTGCCCCTAACGGTGACGATGGTTCCGCGCTTGGCCTGATGATGGACGATCTTCATCAGGTGATTGCGTGAAATGTCGTAGGCGGTTGCGATTTCATCGATCGTGATCAACCGATCGGGGTTTAATCCCAGATAGATCAGAACCCGCAAGGTATAGTCAGAAAAACCGGTAAGGCGCATGAAGTTTGCTCCGGATGGGCACAAAAGAAGTAAATAGTATGCTTTTTTGCGCCATGGCAAGAGGACAGGAACGCGCGCCCCACTCTGCGCAGACCGGTCTGCGCGCCCGGCTACGTACCCCATCTACGCACCCAGTCTGCGCGCGACGTGACAAGCAGCGCGTCACCCGCTGATCGGAGGCTGCGAACCGGACCGACTCGAAAATCGCGTCCATCGCCCCAATAGCCCCAATAGCCTGGGAAACCGCCGCCACCGGCAAGCGGCGCTGGCCAAATCGAGGGAACCCACCCCACCCATGGCTCTCAAAAACGTGTTCAAACGCGATTTTTCCCTTTCGCCAAACATCCCATTTCTAAACGGAAGAAAGGGATTTTGCCGAGGGACGCTTCACAATGGATAGTTCTGAGCGCGATGGACGCACACACGCCCCCCGCATCGCTTTTGGCAATACCAAGTCCGCGCCGCCCAAGACTGGTTCCGCCCGGGCCAGGGTGCTGTTGTTTCTGCTATCCGCGATTATTCTGACGCTGCTGCTTTTTGATTATAATTCCTAAATCTACTCATTTGTATTG
>CAXBKM010000335.1:0-2617 GCA_963976265.1 uncultured Maricaulaceae bacterium | reverse complement strand
TCCCCTACTCCGTCTGGCTGGTGATTTCAGGTATCGTCATGACCGTGGCCTGGGTATATCTGGGCCTGCCGCTCGGTCCGGGTGCAGAAGTGGCCTATTCACTGCCGAACGCAGCGCCGTAGAGGCCGCCCGATACGCAAACAGCCGCCCCTGAAAGGGCGGCTGTTTGGCGTTTCTTGAAGTGGGAAATGGCGCGATTAACGGCTAGCGCTTCAGCTCACCAAAGAAACCGATAACCTTTACGATTTTTCCAGCATCATTGATCTCGGTCACATCAAATCCCTCCATCAACAACTTCTCGGCCTGATGGATGGCCCAGTGATAGCGACAGTGATGATTCTGGACATCGATCTCGCTGGCTCGGGAGTAAACTGCGCCGGGAATCATCGCTTGAACTGACGCCACCATGTCGAGAAAAGCATTTCGACCAATGATGTTGTGGTTCGGGTCAACGAAGTGAACATTGTGTTCCAGCGCAATCTCGGCCAGCGACCGTTTCTCGTCCTCATTTTGCGTATTCCAAATCGCAAGCATTCGATCCAGATTTTCTCGATTCATCTTGGTCTTGCCCCTTGATAGCTCAACAAAAATTTGTGGTCCGCGCCCAAACATGGCCTGCATGACATCAGTCGTGCTTCGCATTGCAATACGTAACAAGGGCTGCCTATGCTCTTTTGTGAATGCGACATCTCATTCAGCGATGTGCGCAATGGGGAAACATAATGAAACGGACACTGATTTCCGGAATTCTAGCCGTAGGCCTGACATCGTCGACGGCCTTTGCCAACACACCGCTCATGGACGCTTTTTCTGATTTGCTTGGCTCGTGTTGGGCCTATAGCGGCGAACCGGGAGCGGACGAAATTTTCAGTGCCGATGAACAGGCTCCAAACGACGAAATCTATTGTTTTGAGCGCATGGAAAACCACTTTATCCGCATCCGGCGCCAGGCGCCCGGCCCGCACGGCGGTGCGTTTTACAACGAGGAAATCCTGCACTGGAATGCCGCAACCCAGGAAATCATTACGGTCATGTTCACCAGCTTCCTGTCCTGGGGGCACATCAATTATAATGACGGCACAATCGAAAACGGGATCGCCACGATTTATTCCCATGAGAACGAAACGGACGGTCCGACCTCCAGATACCATTGGAGCGCGGTCGAGGGGGATCAGATCAGCAGGGTGACCGAACAGGCCCTGGGCGAGGAATCAGACGATTGGGGCACTCCACGAACGCGCACCTTCACCCGGCAGCCAGCATCGGTCGGGTCCGAACTCGCGGCGCGGATGACCGGGTCTCCAAGCTTCTCCCCGGCCACGGATCTCTTTCAGCCACTATTGGGAGCCTGCTGGTCGAGCGGGTTTGATCATAGCGATGCCGTCGATACGCATTGCTTTACCGATTTGATGGGGCGTTATGTCCGCGACCGGCACATCATTCCGGGAAATCCCGCCTATGGTGGCGAGACCTTCTTTTTCTACGATACGGAATATGAGTCCGTTGAATTCTACTATTATAATTCCATCGGTGGAATTTCAGACGGATCCAACGTCCACGCGGCTGACGGTATCGCCTACGACAGCGAAAATTATCGCGGGCCGGATGGTGACAACCGGACGTTCCGCGGGCGCTATGAGGATATCTCCTACGACGGGTACACGAGTGTTACGGAAGAATTGCAAGGTGACGACTGGGTAGAAGTCTCAAGGCAGGTTTTTTTCCGGACCAACGATAATCCATTTGACACGAACTGAGAGCGATGCCGCTCTCCGCCGCGCGTGATGCGTGTTCCTCAGAACCGGAACGGAACGCACCACTTCTTTCAATTTGTTGATTTTATTGAAGGAAATGGCGCGAGTGACGGGACTCGAACCCGCGGCCTCCGGCGTGACAGGCCGGCGCTCTAACCAACTGAGCTACACCCGCAAAAGGGCCATTCCTCTCGTCAAGAGAGGAGGCGTTGTCTAAGGGAGGGCTGTGCCTTGGTCAAGCGCGTTTCGCGGCGCAAAATGCGCCAGGGCCATTTCAGTACAGTCAGCACAAACCGATGCCGGAGCTTCACATGAACCATACTCTCTCGATCTGCCTGATTTTCTCGGGGATGGTCGCCTGTTCCGGCCCGCCCCCAACAAACAATGGCGCCACTGACGTTACAGTCCTTATCGAAACGGATCGCGGCGACATCACGCTGGCACTATATCCGGATGCCGCACCAGTCACGGTGACCAACTTTGTCGAGCTCGCCCGGTCTGGCGCGCTGAACGACACATCCTTCTACCGCACGGTTCGCGAAGATAATGACCGGCCAGATGCACGGATCGACGTCATCCAGGGCGGCGCCGGATTTGATGGCCTCTCAGGCGCAACCCCAATTGCCCATGAAAGCACTTCAGAAACCGGCCTGTCCCACATACGCGGCGCCATTTCGATGGCACGAGACGGTGTTGGCACGGCATCGAGTGAGTTTTTCATCGTCGTGACCGATTCGACCAATCTCGATGCCGGGCCCGGCGGTCGCAATCCCGATGAGGCCGGCTATGCCGTGTTCGGCCAGGTCACCGAGGGCATGGATGTGGTCGAGGCGATCTGGCGATCACCAACGGGCGCAGAGGAC
>CAXBKM010000334.1:0-2632 GCA_963976265.1 uncultured Maricaulaceae bacterium | reverse complement strand
CATGTGATCCTGGGCATTCACGCGGTTGGCAAACATGTCAGTGAGTTGTCGGGTGAGTTCGCGCTCGCCATTGAAATGGGCGCGCGCCTGGAAGACATCGCCGACACGGTCCATGTTCATCCGACCCTGACCGAGGGTTTTGCTGAATCGGCGCTGACGGCACTTGGCCATCCGATCCACATTTCTGCCTAGATGGCACTGACCCACGCACACGATTTTGATACGGCCTTTCTCCACAGCCTGGCGGTGGAGGAGGCCGATATCGATTTTATGGGCCATGTGAACAATCTGGTCTATCTGCGCTGGGCCGCCGAGATGGCAGAGCGCCATTGGCAATCCATTGCGCCCGCAGACGCGCAAGCCGCGGGTCTTTGGGTCGTGTTGCGCCACGAAATTGATTATCGCGGCGAATTAAAGCTTGGCGATGCCGTTGAGCTGCGCACCTGGGTTGGACCGGCCAAGGGCGCGCGTTGTCCGCGCTGGGTCGATATCCGCAAGCCTGGCGCAGCCAAACCCTCGGCCAGCGTACTGACGCAATGGGCCTTTATCGACGCCGCATCACGCCGCCCGCGCCGCATGCCCAAGGAGGTCGCGGCCCTGTTCGGCATGTAGGGGCGCGCTGGTGAATGCTATACCCTCCAGCGTAACGCTATTGCCTGCCTTGCATGTGCCACGGAATCTGCTCCCATAGCGCGCATGTCGCACGACCATTCCCACGACGGACATCATCACGGGCATTCGCACGCCCATGGCGTGAGCGAGTCCAATGAAAACCGCGCCCTGATCGCGGCCGTCATTACCGGCACTGTGATGATTGCCGAAGTGATTGGCGGTATCGTTACAGGGTCACTCGCACTGCTGGCTGATGCCGCGCACATGCTCGCCGATTGCGCTGCGCTATTGCTGGCCTGGTGGGCGTTTCGCCTGTCGCGAAGGCCGGCCGATGCTAACCGGACCTATGGCTATGACCGCTTCCAGATCGTCGCGGCTTTCGCCAACGGTATCACGCTGGCCTTGCTGACGCTGTGGATCGTCGTCGAAGCGATTGAACGGACAGCCGAGCCGCAGGCGATTGATGGCTTGCCCATGACAATCGTGGCCGTGATCGGCCTGATCGCGAACCTCATCGCTTTTGCGGTCCTGCATGGCGGTGATCGCCAAAACCTCAACATGCGCGGCGCGCTCCTGCATGTCGCCGGGGACATTCTGGGCTCACTCGCGGCGATCATTGCCGGCGTCGTGATCATGCTGACCGGCTGGCTGCCGATTGATGTCATCCTGTCGCTGGTCATAGCCGTCCTGCTGGCGCGCGCGGCCTGGTCCCTGATCCGCGATGCAGGCCGGATATTGCTGGAGGCTGCACCCGACGGGTTTGACAGCGATGCCGCACGAAGCGATTTGGCGGAGGCGATCGCCGACGTAGCCGAAGTGCGTCACATGCATGTCTGGTCAATCACGGAAGGACGCTGCATGGCGACGATGCATCTGGTCATCGTGGACGGTGCCGACGCCTGCGAGGCCATGGACGCGGTCAAGGCCCGCATGGCGGAACGCCATGGCGTCGGTCATGTGACGATTGAGATCGTGACGCAGTAAGGCGTTACTGGGCCAACACGCTTTCCAGCCAAGCGGCCATGGCGGCACGATCAAAGTCCGGCGTGTGCTCACCAGTTTCAACCGCGACCAGCTCATAGCGCCCGCCCGCAGCATAAAGGGCTGCGCGCATATGTTCAGCCTGGCTTGCATCCACGACCGGATCATCGGTCGACCAGACCATGTAGTGTGGTGGGTCATTCTCATCGACATAATAGGTCGGCGACGCCAGAATGGCGGCTGGCGGTGTGGTTTCATAATGATTGTCGAGCCCGAAATAGGGGTCTCCGGTATACATGGCGACCGTCTGCGCGCCGTAGGCGTCAACATTTTCCAGATCATGGAGATGAAAGGGCGCGGCCAGTGTCACGACGGCCTGAACGGCGGACGATTGCTGATCAATCGGGTCGACGCCATTGCCCGGCATATCGTCCATATAGGCTGCCATCGCCGCCAGATTGCCGCCCGAAGAATGGCCGATAATGCCCATATACTCAGGATCGATACCGAATTGTTCGGCCATGGCGCGAACAAAACGCACGGCACGGCGTGTATCGTCGACGGCTGCGGGGAAACGATGCCCCGGTGAGGACCGGTGATTGATCACAAAGGCGGTAAAGCCTTCCTCGGTGAGGGCGGCAACGGCCCCGCGCATATAGTCGCGATTGGACAGGTCTTTTAAAGGCGGAACCGAATAGATTTCCGGCATATACCAACCCGATCCGGGGATCACGATCACGCCGACCCCATTACTTTCTTCGGGGGCATAGACATCCATCAACAGTGCTGCGCCGGACACCATGCCGTAGATGACGTTTTCACGCGTTGGCGTGAAATCGTCCTGCGCCGTTGATGGTGCAGCCCACAATAATCCTGCTACGAGTGCAGCGCCGAAAATACGTGTCATGTCCCGATGTCCCCTTGGGTTGGTTTTCATTGCTCAAACTAGCGGATGAAATCAGGATGGCTAGAGACGTGCCTTGATCCCGGCGGCTTCTGCTGCCTTGTTCAATTCGCCCAATGTCACCGGATCAAACGG
>CAXBKM010000333.1:0-2633 GCA_963976265.1 uncultured Maricaulaceae bacterium | reverse complement strand
CCCAGGTGCCGGGTTCGCGGCGTTATCGTGAAGCGCTCGACATATCTCGAAGCGACCAATGAAAAACCCCGCCGGATCGCTCCGGCGGGGTTTGTTTGTTGGCCGAGAGGCCGCGCTATTCCATGGTCTCAGTGGCCTCCGCTTCGCCGCCTACCGGCTCTTCCGGCAGGACATAAGTGTTCATCCAGTCAATGGATTCAGCAAGGACGTGCAAGATGGATTCGCGCCCGCGATAGCCATGGCTTTCAAAAGGCAGCATGACGAGACGCGCCGTTCCGGCATTACCCTTTACAGCCGCAAACATGCGTTCGGACTGGATCGGATAGGTGCCGGAATTATTATCCATCTGACCGTGGATCAACAGGATTGGCTCGTTGATCTCATGGGCATGCATGAAGGGGCTGAGCTCGAAATATGTCTCCGGCGCAGCCCAGAAAGTCCGGCGTTCTGATTGGAAGCCAAAAGGCGTCAGGGTGCGATTATAGGCTCCCGACCGGGCAATACCCGCACGGAATAGATCGCTCGCCGCCAAAAGATGCGCCGTCATAAACGCCCCATAACTATGGCCTGCAACAGCGACACGTTCTCCATCGCCAAAACCACGACGAACCGACTCGTCTATCGCTGCCTGCGCGGACAGGACGAGTTGCTCGATAAAGGTGTCATTGACGGTTTCAGGATCATCACCGACGACCGGCATGGTCGCATTTTCCAGCAGAGCATAACCTTGCGTCACCATGAAGCGTGGGCTGGTTCCGGCCACGCGTGTGAATTGATAAGGCGACCCGCGCACCTGACCGGCTGTCGCGGCATCGTTATACTCCAGCGGATAGGCCCAAATCAGCAAGGGCAATGTGTCGCCCTCCTGATAATCGGCGGGCAGATACAGCGTCGCAGACAATGGCACGCCGTCTTCTCGCTCATAGGTGATCAGTTCGCGCGAAATCTCATTGAGTTGAGGATGCGGGTTCGCGAACTCGGTGATAAAGCGCGGACCATCGCCATCGTGCAGGCGCACATTGGGCGGCGTTTCGGGATCTTCATATGATGTCAGAAAAGCCGAGGCATCCGGCGCAACCAGACCCAGCACACGTTCATAATTTTCACCGCTATTGCGCCACAGTTCGGTGGTTTCAAAGTCGGCAAAGCTGACCCGATTGAGAAAGGGGCGATTTCCCTCCGGGGTCGCGCCTGTCCCCGTGTAATAAAGAAATCCGTTTTCGACCGCGGCGACAGAGCGGCCAAATTCATTGCGCACAGTCTCCGGCGAGCCCGGGTTGGCATAAGCATCCTGAAGATTGCGCTCTTCAGCAAGCCGCGGCGCAATCGTTGGATCAGAAAAATCAAGGACCCAGCGGCGAATGATCCGGGTGTCGCGATCATATTCCACGGCAATCCCGGTTTGGCCTTCAGAGGTAAATTGCGTGCCATAATAGCGATCTTCAAAGCGGGCAATTTCAACGGGCTCACCTGTAAACGGCGCCGCAAGCGCCCAGACACTGTCGCGTTCATCGGTTTCAACGCGTGGGTCGCCGCCATCCAGCGCTTCTGACCAGATCACCCGGGCTTCGTGCGACGACTGCCAACCGACACTGCGCCGCCCCGTGACAACGCCGCCGATTGGCACATTGTCGGCGATCGGCTGGCGCGCGATCTCGGCAATCTCATTCCCGTCCATATCAATGACATAGGTGCGGTCTGCAAAACTCGCCCAAGGGACGTCGAGCGAAAACGGTTCTTCCATCGCGCCAATCAGGATCATCTCGCCGCCCGGAGCCGGGTCAGCACTATAGATCAGATCGGGCGACCCGATGGGTTGCGCTCGCCCACGCCGTACGCCGACCAATACCAGCTGACTGCGCGCCATCCAGGCAAAAAGTTCAGCGTCATAACTATCGGTCAAAAGATCCTGATAGGTACGAACCGGCGCTTCATAGCCACCGGCTTCCTGAATAACCGGCCCGGTGGGCACAAGAGGACGCTCCGGCATGGGGCCACGATCGGCCGGAATTGTATTGACCAGGAGTGCGCGACTATCCGGCATCCAGCGAATGGGGTCAAAGACGGCATTGATGCCCTCATCGATGACTTCGCGAGCTGTGGCGCGTTCAACGTCAGCGACCCAAAGCGACAGTGTCTCGCCTTGTGTGACAATAAAAGCGGCATAGCGCCCGTCCGGTGACCAATCGAAATTCGACAGACCGACATCTGCGGGCAAATCAATCTGGTTTTCTTCGCCCGTTTCCAGATCAATCACGGACAGGCCAATGGCCGTACGCGGTCCATGGCGCCCATTGGTGGCAGTATCGAGCCGCATTCCAGCCAGGCGTGCCATTGGCCGCGCCAGTTCAGAAACTGGCGGCAGGCTTTCGCGGTGGATCAATAAGAGGTGCTGGCGATTGGGCGAAAATGTCGTTGCCGGTGCCTGTGGCGCATCAACAATATCGACAATTTCCTGCGGTGGCAGACGGAATTCGTCTTGCGCCGCCGATGGCGTCGCACCCAGATGAGCGAAAATGATAAAGCTGGCAGCCACAATGGCGGTTTTCAATCGCATGAACTTCCCCTGGTTAACGTATCTGTTGATCATAGGGTGCGAGCAAATTGGGTCCAGAGATGCGGACACAAAAAAC
>CAXBKM010000332.1:0-2639 GCA_963976265.1 uncultured Maricaulaceae bacterium | reverse complement strand
GGCGGGCGATCCTTTCATTTTGAACGATATGAGTTCGGGCACGCATTATGAGATTCAGCACGTCGCGGGTTTGGCGCGCCGAACCGTTGAAGCGCGCGAAAAGAGTATCGTGGATGCAAAGAAGCGCGGGCCATTGCCAGGTCAGGGCGGGCGCCTTCCAACGGTGTCGCGACCTGATGTCCGTATACTCGATATTGCATTGCAAGCCTTTGAAACGCAGGATCGGGGCGGCCCGCTTGTGGCCATTTTCTCCGATCCGTGGCCGTCTTCCCATAGCATTCATATTGGGGCCTCTCCGTCGCAACTTACTGTCCGGAATTCCGCTTCCAAACCTGCGGTCACGGGCATGGTTGAAGGCGATTGCTTGCTGAATGCGCCGGGGCGCTGGGATTGTGAAAGCACGTTGACCGTCACATTGTCATCGGGCGCGCTGTTCTCTCATCCGACACTGGATGTTCTCAATGGCGTCAATCGACTGGCTATCGGGGTGAGCCCGGCCGAATGGATTTCTCTCCAGTTTTGCGATGCCGAATTGATCGGACAGCGCCAGTATCGTTTGAGAACACTGGTCCACGACATGCTGGATCCGAACCTGACCATCCCGGATGGCGCATCGGTCGTTGTCATGGACAGCGATCTGGTCGCTCTTTCATTGCTGCACCATGAATTCGGGGAAGAATTGTCCCTTGCCGTTGGCCCGTCGCATTTGAGCATCAACGAGACCACACACCATGTCGGCAATCTGATCTATTCCGGCGCAGATGTTGAGCCGTTGGCTCCAGTCCACATCGAGGCGTTACGCAAAGCTGATGGGATTCATATCAGCTGGATTCGCCGTACGCGTATCGGCGGTGATGATTGGAGCGGCGCGGAAGTGCCCCTGGGTGAGAGCGTCGAGGAATACCAGATTGACTTCTGGGACGATGAAATAATTCTCGAAACCCGGACAAGTTCCAAGACTGACATGATTCTGGATCCGGCCGACGAGCTGGCCATTTTCGGTGCATCTGTTGACGTAATCTCGGTCGGAATCTCGCAAATATCGTCTCGAAATGGTGCAGGCGCATCACGGCGGGCCGACGTTCAATTGTAAATGCGGGTTGGCGAAAGGGTCACAAGCCGCCTAAACCATCGCTAAGCGCATTGTAGCGCAAAGCGAGGGTGTCAGGCCGCATGAGCGATCCATACTCAACTCTGGGCGTTGCGCGTACAGCAAGCGCTGACGAGATTCGGCGTGCCTATCGAAAACTCGCCAAGGAGCTCCATCCCGACGCCCGTCCAGGCGATTCGGTTGCCGAAGAGCGCTTCAAACAGGTCAGCCAAGCCTTCAAATTGCTGTCTGACAGCGAAAAGCGCGCGCGCTTTGATCGTGGCGAGATTGATGGTGATGGCAATGAACGCTCACCTTTTGCATCGCAAGGCGCGCGGCAGTCTCGCCAAACAGCCGGTGGTTTTGAAGATATTGGCGATGTCTTTTCCGACCTGTTCACGGATTTCGGTCGACGCCAACAACCGCAAAAAGGTCGTGACGTTCGCTATCGTATGCCTTTGACCTTCCTTGAGGCAGCACGCGGTATTTCACGGCGCATCAAATTGCCGAGTGGCAAGTCGATTGATGTAAAATCTCCGGCGGGGGCAACCAATGGCCAGGTCTTACGCTTGTCCCGATTGGGCGAAGCGGGCGTTAGAGGGGCTGCGCCTGGTGATGTCCTGATCGAACTTAATGTCACACCGCACAAGCATTTTTCGCGTGATGGTGACGATATTCGACTTGAACTTCCCCTTTCACTCAAGGAAGCGGTTTTGGGGGCCAAGGTTCGTGCGCCAACAATCGACGGGCCCGTCGACATCAAAATACCTGCCGGGTCAACGTCTGGCGCATTGCTGCGGTTGAAAGGCAAGGGGATGCCAAAAAAAACGAGCGGACGGGGCGATCAAATTATTCGCTTGTTGATCGATATTCCGCGCGGTGACAGTGCTCTGGAGGAGTCTGTGCGTAGCTGGGAGCCGCCAAAGGGTTATGATCCGCGAAAAGGAATGGAAAAGTAACATCTCGTTCAGCGCGTGTTCAGCGTTGGCGAGCGAATGTGCAAGACATGATCAAACGTGTTCTCATATCTCTGGCTCTAGCCATTTGCGCACTGACCGTTGCGGGTCCGGTGTCCGCGAATGAACTTGTGCAGTCCCGACCCGATGTTCGTGACCGGTATTCTGCCGACGAAGCGCGTGAACAGGTACGCTCGGGCAATGTTGTGCGGGCGCTGGATGTTATCCGCGATGTTCGGCAGCGCTATCCGGGTGCCGATGTTCTCGATGCCGAACTCGAACGGGGTGCCCAGCCGCGTTACATAATCAAAATACTGACCCGTGATGGACGCCGTGTTGATGTGGTCGTCGATGCCCGGTCCGGTGCAATACTCTACGAACGATAGAAATTGGAGACTTAGGATGCGCGTTCTTATTCTGGAAGATGATCCTGATCTCAATCGCCAGTTGTCGCGGGCATTGTCAGATGCCGGTTATGCTGTTGATGCAGCAACCGATGGTGAAGAGGGGCATTTCCTCGGCGACACCGAGCCCTATGACGCTGTCGTGCTGGACCTCGGCCTGCCCAAGATGGACGGCGTCACGGTGCTGGA
>CAXBKM010000331.1:0-2656 GCA_963976265.1 uncultured Maricaulaceae bacterium | reverse complement strand
GACATATTTCGCTGAATTATCAAGCGCTTCATCTTGTTGTTCAATGCGTTGGTTTAACTGATTTTCACTGATGCGCCATTTCGCATCGGGTCGCCGCCGCCATGTCCCCGCCCCGGTACAGGGTGCATCGACAAAGACGATATCCATCTTGCCTTCCAGATCGGTCAGCACGCTCTCATCACCATCGCGAACCTGGACATTGCGCGCTCCGGCGCGCTTCAGTCGCGGCCAGATCGCGCGCAGGCGCTTCCAGTCCACATCCCATGCATAGACCTGCCCGGCATTGCCGGTCATGGCGCTGAGCTCCAGCGTCTTGCCGCCCGCCCCGGCGCAGAAATCGAGCACCTGATCGCCCGCTTTCGCGCCCGCAGCCAAACCCGCAATCTGACTGCCCTCGTCCTGCACCTCGACCCAGCCCTTGCCATAGGCCGGGATGGATTCCGCCGGGGCATTCTTGCCGGTTGGATCGGTTTGAGCGATGCGGATGCACGACGCCGCCAGTGCGCCGAGTTCAGCGCGCGGGATTTTGCTGGTCACGGCATTGAGTGCCTTGTCGCCCTGAACCTTTAGCGCATTGACGCGCAGATCAACCGGCGCGCGTTTGGCGAAAGCCTGCATTTCGGCGACCAGATCATCACCAAAAACACGTTTCAGGGATTTTTCCGCCCAATCCGGAAAATCACCCTGTACAGGCGTGGCGGCCTTGGAGATGTCGCGGGCAAAGCCTTCGACCTCTTCTGGCGAAACGGGATCCGGCGCATGTTCGTCGCCTTCGAATTTTGAGGTCAGGTCCTCAAGCGTCCAGCCCCAGACCCGTCCAATCGTGCCCAGCACCAGCGCGCGCGGCGTATCGGCCCCCATCGCATGAGCGACAGACGCCTTGTGGCGCAGCGTATCGAGCACCAATCCGCCAATCCATGCGCGGTCGCCCGAACCGGCAAAGCGGTGCTCGCGTCCCCATTCCTTGACCGCATTGCGGGCAGGACGATGGCGCGTTTCAATCGCGTCTATAATCTCTATGGCAGCGGCAATTCGCCCGGCGTCACGCATGGTTTTATCTTTCTAGGCGGAAAGGATCCGCGCGGTGAGAAGCCCCCACATGCCCAGCACGGCCAGCGCGCTGATCACGAAGCTCAAAAAGCGCGACAGGATATGGTTGGTGGTGATGAAAATTGCCGCATGAATGATGCGGAAGACGGCGAAGATGATCGCCAGTATCGCAAACAGCGTGCTGACCATATTCAATTGCATCGCCAGCAAGGCGGCGGCAAAGAACAGGAGCGGCACCTGGAACTGGTTGTTGACGCAGGCCGACAGCCACTCAACGCGCTCAGGGAAGACAAGATTGCCATCCTTGCCGCGCCGGGCCTTGCCCGAGGAGGCTGTCGCGAAACGACTGCCGCCCAGCGCGAACAGCAATAACAGCATCAGCCAGGCCTGCACCAGCATCGCGGCGAGCAGCATTTCAGTACCTTGGGAAAACGGCATCGGGATCTCCTTGTTTGTCTCCTTCCCCTTGATGGGGAAGGTGGTCGAGCGCCAGCGAGACCGGAAGGGGTGGCGGCTCCGACACTCGTGTTTGCCCACCCTCTCCGCCCACCTGCGCGGGCACCTCTCCCATCAAGGGAGAGGAGAAACTCACCTAACTCGGCGTCGGATAGTTGGGCGCCTCGCGCGTAATGGTCACATCATGGGCATGGCTTTCGCGCAGGCCCGCCCCGGTGATGCGGACAAATTGTGCCCGTTCCCGGAAATCGTTCAGCGTCGCCGCGCCCGTATACCCCATCGCGGCCCGCAAGCCGCCGACCATTTGATGCAGGATCGGACCAACGGGCCCTTTAAACGGCACCTGGCCTTCAATGCCTTCGGGCACCAGCTTCATCGCATCGCCGACATCTTTCTGGAAATAGCGATCGGCCGAGCCACGCGCCATCGCGCCGACACTGCCCATGCCGCGATAGGATTTATAGCTGCGTCCCTGATACAAAAACACGTCGCCGGGCGCTTCTTCGGTGCCGGCCAGCAATGAGCCCATCATTACCGCGTCCGCCCCGGCGGCCAGCGCCTTGGCGAAATCACCGGAATACTTCACCCCGCCATCGGCGATGATCGTCGCGTCAGAGCCTTCACGCGCGCGGCGCGCTTCCATGATCGCGGTCAGTTGCGGCACGCCCACACCGGCGACGATGCGCGTGGTACAGATCGAGCCCGGCCCGATCCCGACCTTCACACAGTCCGCCCCGGCATCGATCAGAGCACGCGTCGCATCATAGGTCGCGACATTGCCCGCCACCACCTGCGCCGCATTCGACAGGCGTTTGACCCGGCCGACCTGATCGAGAACCGACTGGCTGTGGCCATGCGCGGTATCGATCACCACGACATCGACGCCCGCCTCGATCAGCGCTTCGGCGCGCTCCAGACCGCTGTCACCGACCGTGGTCGCAGCAGCAACGCGCAGCCGCGCCTGATCGTCCTTGGCGGCCAGCGGATGCTCGCGCGCCTTGTCCATATCCTTGACGGTGATCAGGCCGACACAGCGCTGCGCCCCATCAACCACCAGTAGGCGCTCAATCCGGTGCTTGTGCAGCAGGCGGCGCGCCTCGTCCGGATCGGCGCCCTCGCGCACTGTGACGACATCGCGCGTCATCAGATT
>CAXBKM010000330.1:0-2658 GCA_963976265.1 uncultured Maricaulaceae bacterium | reverse complement strand
TCTGTCGGGTATATTTAACCCCACGGTGCAGCTGCCATCAGGCGGCTATATCGTGATCGGTGTAACCGAAGCGCTGGTCGCCATCGACGTGAACTCTGGCAGGGCGACAAAAGAAGGGTCTATTGAACAGACTGCGACCAAGACCAACCTTGAGGCCGCCGCCGAGGTGGCGCGTCAGTTGCGTCTGCGCGATTTGGCGGGCCTGATCGTTATTGACTTCATCGACATGGACGAACGTCGCAACAACGTGGCTGTCGAAAAGCTGATGAAGGAAAAACTCAAGACCGACCGCGCCCGTATCCAAGTCGGCCGCATTTCCGGTTTTGGGTTGATGGAGATGTCGCGCCAACGCCTGCGTCCCGGAATGATCGAGGCTACAACTCAGCCTTGTCACGCCTGCCATGGTACCGGGCTGATCCGTTCGGATGATAACCTTGCGCTGTCCATTCTGCGCCAGATCGAAGAGGAGGGCACCCGTAAGAGGTCTCGTGAGGTCTTGATCACGGCACCCGTGGGCATCTCTAACTTCTTGATGAACCAGAAACGTGAACACATCGCCCATATCGAAGGCCGTTATGGCATGTCGGTTCGGATCGAAGGTGATCCCACCTTGGTGAGCCCTGACTTTAGTCTTGAGAAGTTCAAGACGGCAACGCGTGTTGTGACCGTGGTAGAACACGTTGTTTCGGTCGACACTTCGATCATGGACGAGATCGACCAGATTGATAATGACGATATCGCAGACGAAGTAGCAGATGAAGCGGAAGCCAACCGTAGCAATGGCCAAAATGACAATGCTGACAAGCAAAACGATGCTGGCAACGAAGATGAGAATGATGCCGAAGGCAAGCCCAAGCGGCGTCGTCGGCGCCGGCGGCGGCGGGGTGGCAAGTCCAACGGTGACGATAGTGGCAATGAGGAAAACAGCAACGACGACGACTCTGTATCGGAAGATGCAAAGTCATCCGATACCGTTACTGACGCCGTAGTTGACGCTGCAAACTCAGAAGAAACCTCTGACGACGCGGAAAAGCCTGCGGACAAACCGAAACGGACCCGCAGCCGTACCCGCAAGCCCAAGGCTGATGCTGTGACAGAAGCGACGCCGGATGCAGATGCCGTGGTCACAGCAGAAGCGGAAGATGACGCCCCTGCCAAAGCCAACCCGCGGCCCAAACGAGCGCGTACTCGCAAGCCCAAGGTCGTCGCCGCACAGGTGGATTCGGACCAACCCGAACCCGACAGCCAGCCGGTCGAGAAACCGGAACCTGTCGAGCAGCCAAAGCCTGTCGAAAAGCCCGAGCCAGAAATCCAGCCTTCGGAGACCCCGGAACCGGAAGTCAAGCCAGAGCCGACGCCCGAGCCTTCAAAGGAGCCGATGCCAGTGCCAGCACCGGCACCTGCCGAGATTGAGCAACCTTCAACACCTGTCGAGATGCCGGATTCGACACCAACTGAGATTCCACCTGCTCAAGAGATAAGACCGGAACCACCATTAACTGAAATTCCGCAGCCGGGGGTCGCCCCCGCAGCGAGCCAGTTCTTGCGATCTGTGTCCCACTGAGCGGAATGCGTCACCGCAAGACCTGCCCTTTTTTCTCGTCTATTCTTCCCGAACCAGCGCGCTATTTTTTACGGATTATATAAATTTGCGGGGCACTGTCTAAATCAGTTCTGACCAGTTCGTGGCCCGATTCCATGCAGAAATGTGGCATGTCGATGATTGCGGCAGGGTCGTCAGCCTGAACCGTCAATTCTTCACCCGATTTTAATGCTTGCAAGCGTTTACGGGCCTTTAGAACGGGGAGGGGGCACAGCAGCCCGGTGGCATCAAGGGTATATATATCGTGCATTTCTCTCCAATAAGACACATGTTTCAGGGCGTCCACAACCTTGTGCGATAGGGCACCCCGGTCACGGCGTGACGCGACCCAAAAAGCGCGCTAAGGCTTCGACCATGTTCGGGTTTGAAATCATCGACGCGGGTTTGTTACCTGCAATCTTTATCGCTCTTGCGGCGGGAATTGTCAGCTTTCTGAGCCCTTGTGTGTTGCCTATCGTTCCTCCTTACCTCGCCTATATGAGCGGGGTGTCATTGACCGACATGTCGTCGGTCAGCCATGCACGGCGCAAAGCTGTCCTAACAGCGCTCTTTTTCGTCATGGGGTTAAGCACGGTGTTTTTGATACTGGGCTTCACCGCATCATTGTTCGGAGCGTTCTTTTTGCAGTATCAGGTCGCCTTCGCTCGCATGTCTGGGGTGATCGTATTCATTTTCGGGCTCCATTTCATAGGTTTGTTCCGCATCCCGTTTCTTGACCAAGAGGCTAGAGTGGACGCAGGCGACCAAGGCGGGACGTTATTTGGGGCCTACGTTTTGGGGCTCGCTTTCGCGTTTGGCTGGACCCCGTGCATAGGCCCACAGCTTGGTGCGATCCTTTCACTGGCCGCTTCCGAAGCGTCCGTGGTGCGGGGAACGTTGCTGTTGGGTGTGTATGCCGCAGGTCTGGGCGTCCCGTTTCTTCTTGTGGCGATGTTCATTACTCGGGCCACGCGCCTGATGACCCGGATAAAACCATTTACGAAAGCCATCGAACGCGGCATGGGGGTGTTGCTGGTTATCGTTGGGCTGGCTCTTTTTAGCGGGGCTTTTTCCAC
>CAXBKM010000329.1:0-2660 GCA_963976265.1 uncultured Maricaulaceae bacterium | reverse complement strand
CTTCGATGTCGTCGGTCACATGCATCCCATTCAGCAAGGAAATGCCGAGCCCTGAGCGCACACCGGATTGAATGCCCGAAGCGCTTGGACACTCAAGGACCCTCTCAAAGGAAAGCCCTTCCGGCACCCCTTCTGAAAATCCCCATTTCCGGTAAAAGCAATTACTGTCGAATGACAGAAACGGAATGGGCCGGGTGAGGTCCAGCTCGAAATCACGTGATTTCACCCAATGAAGGCTGTCGCCAAAGAGTATTTGGTCGTCCGGCTCTACGTCATTTGTGAACACCTGCATCACCGCCAGATCAAGCTCGTCCGCTTGTAGCCATGCCTGAACATTCAAGCTTTGGCTGGTCCGGGTACGCACGCTCACGGACGGATACAACCGCGTAAATCGACCAAGGATGCCAGCGATGTCGCTGGTCGTTACATCTTCGGTCACGCCGAGACGAATGGCTCCATCCAAAGTCTTTTTCCCCAAATCTGCCAGTGCTTCGTCATGTAGATTGATAATGCGCAGGGCATAATCATGGAGGCGTCTGCCCGCGTCTGTAAAGATTGGCCCACCGGACTGCCTCGCCAGAAGTGTGCAATCCAATGCACGTTCCAGTCGCTTGATTTTGTGGCTGACGGCTGATTGCGACATTCCCATCTGTCTCGCCGCTTTGGTGACACCTCCACTGGCGCCGATGGCTCGCAAGGCGCGTAGCGCGTCAATTTCCAGTCTCTCAGCCAAGTTCGCATGCCCTATGACAAATTTTGATTGAAAAATGACAATCAATCATTTGTGTCATATTCTAGTTTACGCTACGCATCTTGCCAAGCCCACTTCAAAGCAGGAACACGCCGTGACCGATTTTGCACCTCAACCCGCCGCAGCACGTGACAATCGCACGCTCACATCGGTGTTCGAAATCATCGGCTCCGTTCTGGCGATGATCTATGCAATGTCGATTGCCGTGAATGTCGGCGCTGAGACGCTTGGTTTTTCATTGCTTTTGGTCTCGTCGGCACTGTTCGCCGGATGGGCCATTCTTGACCGCCGATGGACCTTCCTTTTGCTTCAAGGGTTTTATTCCGCGTCGGCTGTTATCGGGTTAATCCGTTGGGCCTGAGGGTAAGCCTTGCCCGCCCTGACGACATCAAAAGGAAGTGAAAATGAAACTGAGCGACTTCAAAGTTCTCGCGTTCGACGTCTATGGCACCCTAATCGACTGGGAAAGTGGTATGGTCGCAGGTCTCACGCCGTTGACCGATAAAGTCAGCCGAAGCCTCTCGCGCGACGATATTCTTGAAGCACATGCATATCATGAATCCACGACACAGCGTTGGACACCGGACAAAAAATACTTTGACCTGCTTGCAGTGGTTTATCGACGTCTGGCCGAAGAATGGGGCGTCAAAGTGACTTGGGAAGAATGCCAAGCCTACGGTTTGTCAGTGCGCCAATGGCCCGCATTCGACGATAGCCGTGAGGCGCTCGCCTATCTCAAGCAGCACTATAAGCTGGTTGTTCTGACCAACACCGACAATGTGAGTTTTTCGGGCTCGACCGCCCGGCTCGATGTCCATTTTGATGGGGTCTACACCGCCGAGGATGTTGGCAGCTACAAGCCTTCTGATCGCAACTTTGACTACATGCTGGAAACGCTCGCGCGGCAGGGTATCGCCAAGGGGGACATTCTTCATACCGCAGAAAGCATGTTCCACGATCACGGTCCCGCCAACAAACACGGGCTTTCAAATTGCTGGATTTACCGCCGCCATGAAAAAGAAGGGTTCGGCGCAACAATGGATCCCGGTGAGATGCCCAGCTATGACTTCTGCTTTAACAGCATGGCGGAACTGGCTGCGGCACATGAAGCTGAACTGTCTGGGGCGTGATTGCTACGCAGTCAGTCCCGTTGGTGCAGCATATCGGAAGATAGGGCTCAATCCCGCGATTCGAGGGCCGATTGAGTTTCGCAAAACCGGCCACGTCATTTGACGGCCATCCCCAACCAAAAAAGCCCCGCCAAATGGCAGGGCTTCCAACGCACAATGCGTATTTTCTTATTCTGCGGCGTCTTCGGCTGCAACGCGGGCCTTGTCGCCTGCACCTTTGGCGTCGCGATCGCGGTCAACAAATTCGATGATCGCCATCGGGGCCATGTCGCCATAGCGGAAACCCGCCTTGAGAACACGGACATAGCCACCCTGGCGGTCCTTGTAGCGTGGGCCAAGAATATCAAACAGCTTGGCAACATACTTGTCCTGCTTGAGTTTGCTGGCCGCCTGACGGCGGGCATGCAAGTCGCCACGTTTTGCCAGCGTGATCATCTTTTCGATCACCGGCTTGAGTTCTTTTGCCTTGGGCAATGTTGTCTTGATCTGCTCATGTTCGATGAGCGAGCCTGCCATGTTCGACCACAGAGCCTTGCGGTGCTCATGTGTGCGGTTCAGGCGGCGGTATCCACGTGCGTGACGCATAATTCTTCTCCTAATGTGCCCTCTACGGGCTGTTTTGCTTTGTCTGGCGACAGGTGCGTGCCTGCCGCTCTCCTTGGGGCATGTGCCCAGTCTTGTCTGTCGCGCCCCGGATCTGATCCGGGGCCTCGACGTTTGCTTTTGCGCTTATGGCGCGAGATCCCGGATCAATTCCAGGACTTGAAGACAATCAGAAA
>CAXBKM010000328.1:0-2673 GCA_963976265.1 uncultured Maricaulaceae bacterium | reverse complement strand
TCATCATCCTCGACGCAGCGCTTTTGGGCGTTGCTGGCATCGCCCTTCGCCTCGGCAATACGTCCTGCGGCATCAATCACATGAACGATCATGTCAGCGTCCTGCGCGCCAAGCCACGCGGATTTAACCATGGCGCGGTCCAGCTTGCGCCGGGGTTCGAATACGCCGGGTGTATCCACCAATATGATCTGCGCGCGATCCAGCAGGGCAACACCGCGTACCGGAAACCGGGTGGTTTGAACCTTCTGGGTCACAATGGAGACCTTTTCGCCAACGAGCGCATTGGTCAGCGTCGACTTGCCCGCATTGGGTGCACCGATAATGGCGGCAAAGCCTGCGCGATCTTGTGTGGTCTCAGCGGACATGAAGCTTTTCCCGTTCAATAAAAACTTTGGCCGCGGCGCGTTCAGCAGCCTGTTTATTGCCTCCTGCCCCTTCGGCAGGCGCAAAGCCATCAATAAACACATTGACGGTGAATACCGGCCGATGATCCGGACCGCCCTGCTCAGTCAGATCATAGCGCGGTTCCAGGCCGCGCTTGGCTGCCCATTCCTGAAGTTCCGATTTCGGATTGGCGGGGCGCATGGCAATCGCCTCAATATCTGTGTCCCACCCGCGCTGATAAAACTCCCGCGCGGCGCCCAATCCGCCATCAAGATAAATTGCCGCGAGCAAAGCTTCCATCACATCGCCCAAAATGGAGTCGTTATTGCGCCCACCGCGCTGATCTTCTGATTTACCCAGGCGAATGAATTCACCGATCTCGAAACGCCGCGCGACGCGGGCGCAGGCCTTTTTCGAGACCAGGGCGTTGAGACGCGGTGCCAGCGCGCCTTCGCGCGCCGATTTAAAGTCAGAAAACAGACGTTCGGCGGTCAACAGGCCCAGTACGCGGTCGCCCAGGAATTCCAGGCGTTCGTAGGATTTTTCACGATGCTTGCCATCGCCAAAACTGGCATGGGTCAGAGCGCGCTGCAGGAGGCTTGTATCGGCAAATACATGACCGATCCGCGTCTGAAGCGCGTCAACATTCACGCCATCTCTCCATCGCGGATCGCCTCTATCACGACGAAGGCCTGCGCATAGGGAAAGTCATCGGTGATGGTGATATGGACCAAAGGCGTCATGCCTTCAGGTGTCAGCCGGTGTAGCCAGTCCAGAGCCCGGCCTTTCAGCTCCAGCGTGGGCTTTCCGCCGGGCAAGTTCACGACGCCAATCTCCTTCCAGGAGACACCGCGCGCAATGCCGGTGCCGAGCGCCTTGGCCCCGGCCTCTTTCGCGGCATAGCGCTTGGCATAGCTGGCCGCGCGAATGCGTCGCTTGTCGGATTTGGCGCGCTCAATCTCGGTGAAGCATCGATTTGTGAAACGCTCACCAAAACGCTCCAGCGATTTCTCAATCCGCCGAATGTCCATCAAATCTGCGCCAATTCCGATGATCATTTATATCCTCAAATCGTCACTCTGATAGGCCGCGATCAGTAGCGGGATGAAAAGAACGACCATTCTCGGCCATTCGTCTTGTAAGGATAGCGTGCCGTTAAACTTTGCAACTATGAAAACTATCGCAAATGCCACAGCAGACAAAAGAAAGGCACGGCGACGACGATAAAATGAATAGCCGAGAATTATGAATTGCGAAATTATCCCGACGACGCCTACCCAAGTCGGTAAATCTAAACTGAGAGTTCGAGTGCTCTCATATGGCGAAAACACGAAGTAAAGCGCAACGACAATGATCGCCCGTGTCGCCATCGTCCCAGAAGAATGATTATGCTCGAATAGCGTCAAGCGGCCGCCTCGCTGCGAGCCTCGGCGATCAGGGCGCGCATTTGTTCCACGGCCGGGCGAAGGCCAATGAACAGCGCCTCGCCCATCAGGAAATGCCCGATATTCAGCTCACGAACTTCCGCCATAGCTGCAACGGGCTTCACTGTATCGAAGGTCAGGCCATGCCCGGCATGAATTTCGAGGCCCCGCTGTGCGCCTTCACGTGATGCCACACGCAAACGCTCTAGATGATGTTTCACGCCCTCGCGATCGCCCGACGCCCAGGCCTCGCAATAGGCTCCGGTGTGTAGCTCGACGATATCGGCACCAAGCGCTTCAGCGACGGCGATTTGAACCGGGTCAGGTTCAATGAAGAGCGACACGCGAATACCTGCGTCCTTCAACTGCGACACAAAGGGCGCGATATGCTTGTGTTGCGCCGCAATATCGAGACCGCCCTCGGTCGTGCGCTCTTCACGCTTTTCCGGTACCAGACAACAGGCATGGGGTTGGTGGTTGAGCGCAATCGCCAGCATCTCGTCCGTGGCCGCCATTTCAAGATTGAGCGGCAGGCCGATCTCTTTCGACAGTCGGGTAATATCGCCATCGGCAATATGGCGACGATCCTCGCGCAAATGCGCGGTTATCCCGTCGGCACCGGCTTCCTCGGCGATATGGGCCGCGCGAACCGGATCGGGATGCGGCCCGCCGCGCGCATTTCGAATGGTGGCGACATGGTCGATATTGACCCCAAGGCGAACGTAATTCGCGGTCATTTTTTAAGCCCCCGACTGCCCGGCTTGATCGCCTCGATTGCGGCCAATTCAGGAGGCAATTCATCAGGCGCATAGGCTGGGAACTCGACCGTGGCGAGCGCGATCAGGGGCACGCCAACATCCGCCTT
>CAXBKM010000327.1:0-2673 GCA_963976265.1 uncultured Maricaulaceae bacterium | reverse complement strand
TGCAGCAACGTCATTCACATAGCGCCCTGGACGGTTGCGCAGGGCTTGGCACGAGGTGCCGCGGCGCGATTGGGTCAGGGAGCTTTCGCTATCCTTTACGGTCCATTTCTGGACGGGCCTGAAACGGCGGCGTCCAATCTGGCCTTTGATCAGTCCTTGAAGTCGCGCAACCGCGAATGGGGCGTGCGGGATTTGCAGGCGGTCACTGCCCTGTTTTCAGACGCCGGTTTCACACTCAATTCGCGAACCGATATGCCGTCCAATAATCTGATGCTGGTCTTTGAGAGGCAAACAGCATGATTATTCTGGCGGTCCTTTTTTCGGTTGTGGCGTTTTCAGCAGCGTTCTGGCTAGCGCAACCGCTTCTCAGCGCGCGCGCCAAATGGGCTGCGCCTCTACTGACAGTGGCGGTCGTGTTCGGGGCTGCGGCTATCTATCTGATCAATGGGCAACCCGGTGAGCCCGGCCAACCATTCGCTCAAGCGGCGGAGATGCGCCGTGACGCAGACCCCGCGACTTTGACCTCTGAGGGCCGTATTGAACGTCTGCGCGATCAATTGCGACAGGACGACCAGGACGCTGAAGCCTGGGCGATGCTGGGGCGTGAATTGGCCAGAAGTGAACGAGAGATGGAAGCCGTTTCGGCCTTCCAGCGCTCCCTTCAACTGGACCCAATTGCCCGCACACTGTCAGACTTTGGGCAAACCCTGATCAATCTGCATGAGGGCGAAGTTACGCCGGATGCACGCGCGGCGTTTGAACAGGCGGCCATTCTGGACCCGCAAATTCCTGAAGCACCTTTCTTCCTGGGCCTGGCGGCCTTTCAGGATGGCAATCGGGAACTCGCTGCTGATTTATGGGTCGGAATCTTGGGGCGGCTGGAAGACAGCAATGCATTTCGACCGGTTATTGCGCGTCAGGCGTTCAACTTGCTGTCGCAACCCGATGTCGACATACAGAATTTTGCGGAGGCGCGTACCGAGATGGTGGACCCAGAGACCCGGATTGCGTCAATGGTTCAAGGGCTGGAAGACCGTCTCGCTGCTGATCCTGTTGATATATCCGGATGGCTCGTTCTGGCGCGCGTTCGACGCACACTGGGTGACGAAGACGGCGCGCGCGCAGCACTGGACGATGCTGCGGTGAATTTCCGCGGTATCGCCGGTGTTGACGTATTGCTCGACACGGGGCGTACAATGTTGGGCATATCGCCCGAGGAGGATCCGTCGTGAGGCGTCGTAATCAGAGGCTTTGGATGATAGGCGGTGCGGCTGTTGTGCTGGTTGGTGCGATCAGCCTTGCGCTCGTCGCGCTTAATGATTCCATTGTCTTGTTTTATAGCCCAAGTGAGGTCGCTGCGGCGCCGCCTGAACCGGGCACTCACATTCGCGTTGGCGGCCTGGTCGAGGCCGGATCAGTGATCATTCCGGCAGAGGGCGGTGCGATTTTCGTGCTGACCGATGGCGCAGAGACCATCGAGGTTCATTATCACGGCTCGCTCCCGGATCTCTTCCGCGAGGGGCAGGGAATTGTGGCAGAAGGGACATTTCTCGAAACATCGATTTTTGAGGCGTCCACAGTTCTGGCAAAACATGATGAAACCTATATGCCGCCGGAAGTCGCTGACGCGCTTCGTGACGCGGGTCATTGGCAGGGCGAGGAAGGCTCGTGATTGCTGAAATTGGACGATTTCTGGTCGCGCTGGCTTTAATCGCCTCTGTTGCCCAGCTGGTGCTGGCCTGGATCGCAGCCAATCAGAACGGTGTCGCTCATTTGGCGCGTTCAGCAAGCCGCGTCAGCGCGGTTACAATGCTGGCTCTCATCGCGGCGTTTATCGCCCTGATGGTTCTTTTCCTCCAGTCAGATTTTTCGGTCGCTTACGTGGCCGCCAACTCGCATTTTGACAAACCTCTTTTCTATAAAGTTGCCGCCGTTTGGGGCGGCCATGAAGGCTCCATGCTTTTATGGTGTTTGCTGCTCGCTGGCGTCGGTGCCGGGCTGGCTCGTTTCGGGCCAAAATCCGACCCCGGTTTGAAATTGCGGGCGGTCTCCATTCAGGGATTATTACAAACCTTGTTCCTCGGCTTTCTGGCCATCGCCTCAAACCCATTTGACCGCCTAATACCGGCACCGATTCAGGGTGCTGACCTCAATCCAATACTCCAGGACCCGGCGCTCGCGATCCACCCGCCCATGCTCTATGTCGGCTATGTCGGTCTTTCCGCGGCATTCTCTCTCGCTGCGGCTGGCCTGATTGAGGGGCGCGGAGGGCGCGTGCTGGCCACAGCCTTGCGTCCGTGGGCTATCGGGGCGTGGTCTGCATTGACCGCCGGGATCGCATTGGGGGCATGGTGGGCGTATTACGAGCTCGGCTGGGGCGGTTGGTGGTTCTGGGACCCGGTCGAAAACGCCAGCTTTATGCCATGGTTGGTCGCAACGGCCCTGATCCATTCCGCAATTGCTACAGAACGAACCGGATCATTCCCCGGCTGGACCGCATTTCTGGCATTGATAGCTTTTTCGATGTCGGCACTCGGCGCCTTTCTGGTTCGCTCCGGCGTGCTGACATCCGTTCATGCCTTTGCGCTGGACCCGGAACGGGGGCTTTGGATTTTGGCGATCCTCGCCATCGTGGCGGGCGGCGGGCTGGCCTTGTTTGGCTTGCGCGCCGCG
>CAXBKM010000326.1:0-2675 GCA_963976265.1 uncultured Maricaulaceae bacterium | reverse complement strand
CGATCTCGAATATTGCTTCATTTCCGTCTACACTAATGCGGACGATTGGCTCCTGTAGGAAGTTGATCCAGTCAACGTTCACGAAGCCACTTGAATTTTCACACGTCCCATTACGCGGGAAAACGCTTGGAGGTACAACTCCGCCAAATGGCTCTTCACCGACTATTGAGATTTGCCATGCGGTCAGCAAAATGAGTGCGATCATGTGCAGATGTCCATCGGTAGCGCCAAAAAAATGATATCGTGCAGGTAGCGTGAGTGTACAGAGCAGGTTCGTTCATTCATCAAATCGAATTCAACCGCGCCCGAAGATCCAATCAAAAAAGTTGGACGCCTGAGGTTTCAGCTGTTCCGGTAAAACTCCGCCTGCATCTCGAACATGTCTGCATAACGCCCCTTTGCGGCGAGCAAATAATCATGCGGGCCCTGTTCGATGATCCGACCCTTGTCGAGCACAATGATCTGATCGGCATGGCGCAGATTGGACAGGCGGTGGCTGATCAGGATGACCGTTCGTCCCGGTTCGCTGGTGGCGTCCAGAATGGCGGCTTCGGCTTCCGGATCGAGCGCGGCAGTGGGTTCATCGAGGATCAGCGTATCGGCGCTGGTGCGCAACATGGCGCGGGACAGGGCGAGACGCTGCCACTGACCACCGGAAAGCTCACGACCATCGAGGAATTGGCGTGACAGCTTGGTATCAAGCCCGTCAGGCAATTCAGCAATCAGATCGCTGGCCAAACCTTTGCGAGCGGCCTCGTGCAGATGGATTTCATCGGTGATGCGCAAGCCTTCACCCATGGCGATATTTTCCCCGACGGTGAAATTGTAGCGCTGGAAGGGCTGAAACAGGGCCGCCGTTCGCGCATAGAGGGTTTCCGGTCGCCAGTCGGCCAGATCGGTGCCGTCCAGCGTGATGGTCCCGCTATCGGGCCGGTAAAGCCCGGTGATGAGTTTGACGAGGGTTGTCTTGCCTGAACCATTGGCTCCGACAATGCCAAGCTTTGTGCCCGCCGGAATGTGTAGCGATACGCTGTCCAGCGCTTTGTGAGTGGTGTTGGGATAGGTCAGGGAAACATCGTTCAGACGGTAACCATCGCCATGATCCGGGCCCTTGATCTTTGTGCCACGCCGTATGCCTTCGGGCAGGCCCAGCAAGGCGTAGAGATTGGAGACGTAGAGCAAATCCTCATACCCGCCGCTGATTGTTGCGAGCAGGGAGGTCATCGTATTCTGGCCCTGTTTGAGCAGCGCGGCATACATCGTCATCTGGCCGAGCGAAATTGCACCCATAACCGTAGCCCAGACGACCCAGGCTTTGCCGCCCAGGAAGATCGCTGAGCTGACCAGAATCAGGACCATGCCGATCGCGGTTTGCCGGGATTGCAGTTTGCGGTCCTCGCCAAACAGCCAGTTGAACAGGCCGGCGTGCCGGTGTTTCAGGATGGGGTTGCTGCTCGTATGGATCCGCTCGGTTGCCGCCCGGTCACTGGTCATCAGGCCTTCGAGGTAAGATCGCTGGCGCATTTCCGGCGTGCGCCCCGTGTAAAATCGAAAAACCTGTCCTGAAAACCGTAATTCACTCAAGAATAGCGGCACTCCGCCCAGAATGACGATAAGCACCGCCCAGGGTGAAAACGTCCACAAGACGGCTGAGAAGGTCACGATTGTGATGGCGTATTGCGCCGCTTCGAATATTCTCGTGACGAGACCATAGGGGCGTGCCGCCGCATGCTGGCGCGCCAGCAGGATTTGTTGCTGGACGAGCGGGCGTTCCAGAGACTGGAGATCGAGGCTCAGGGTTTTTTCAAAGATCAGCTGCCCGACCGCATAACCCAGCTGAGCGTGCAGCAGGCGTTTGAGGAATGTCAGTAATCGGCGCAGAGCGATCATGCCGCCCAGAATGGCGGCTTCGACCGCCGTCCATTGTAGCGCCGCCATTCGATCAGCCTGTGCTTGCGTGTCGATGGCGCGAACAATCGCATCAATCATCAATTGCGCGACATAGGCGGCGAGAGCCGGCGCTGTTGCCAACAAAACGGTCGCGGCACCGATTATGAGGGTAATCATTGGAGCGGTGCGCCAGACCAGTCCCAAAGCCCTCAATCCATGGCGGACACCCTCGCCAAAACCGGGCGTTGGAATATCCGCGAATGGATTGTCAGACTGGGCCATTTACGCCTTTTTCCAACCGCACAGACCTATTGCGCTGCGACAGATGCTTTGGCTTCCTCAACACGTTTTGACAGAATATTGCCCTTGTGCGGAAAGGGTTGTGCGGGCAGGGGTCGACCAAGAAATGGCGCGAGTTTTTCAAACCCTTCGCCGCTACAGATGTCGATGATCAAAAGATCATCGGGCCGATCCTTGAAATAGTCCATCACGTCGCGAACATGCTTGTCGTAAACGTGAGAAAAGCGATCCGGCACAAAATTATAACATCCATAAACCGCCGAGCGCAGCAATTGGCGCATCAGCAAATGTGTTTCCTCGTCCGGATCGTCGGTTTGTTTGAAGGCAGGGCGGTTGAACCAATGGTTTTGGCAGGATCGCAGCCAGCCGGATTTTTCCCGCACCGTCAGGATGAATTTGCTGCCCGGATAGAGCTTATCAAAATGCGGATAGTAGGGGATGGTCGTGATGTCGGTCAGACCGTCATAGTCTTTCAACAAGGTCAG
>CAXBKM010000325.1:0-2677 GCA_963976265.1 uncultured Maricaulaceae bacterium | reverse complement strand
CACGCCGTCAAACCGGATGGCGAAATCATCTGGACCCACGATACAGACGATTAACGTGTCCGGCCTGCGCTCGATAACGATCTGACAGAGATCGCAAACGCCCTTTGATGGCCAAAGCCCGGGCGCACCTTGCCAAAACGTCCACGGCTTGATACTTAAGTGTATGCTTAACTATCAGTCGCCCGTCGATACTGTCTTTCATGCGCTGGCCGATCCGGCGCGGCGCGTCATGGTGGAACGATTGTGCCAGGGGCCGGCTTCGGTCAGCGATCTGGCCGAACCCTTGCCGATGTCACTGCCTGCCGTCATGCAACACCTAAAAGTGCTGGAAGACAGCGGCATCGTGATTTCCGAAAAACAGGGGCGGGTGCGGACATGCCGCGTGGAACGTGCGGCGTTTACAGCAATGGAAAGCTGGATCTGTGATCAACGAGCGCTGTGGGAGCGCCGTCTGGACCGGCTTGGGGAATATCTGGACAGGATGGAGACCGACATATGAGTAATCATGAACAGCGGATACTGGAGATTGAACGCGTCTTTGACCTACCACGCGAAAAACTGTTCGCGGCGTGGTCGTCGGCCAAACATCTCTCGCAATGGTATGGCCCGAACGGATTTGAAGTACCCGACTGTATTGTCGATTTTCGTCCCGGCGGCGCTTTGAGCATCACCATGCGCGCTCCGAACGGTATGGAAATGACCATTCAGGGCCGGTTTGTCGAGATCGTGGACAATGAACGCATTGTATTTGAAACCGCCAATCCGGGACCGGATGGCGTGGTGAAGGTCAAAGCGCGATCCACTCTGACATTCGAAGACCATCGGGGCGGCACGAAGTTCAATCTGCACGAGGTTTACACCATCCTTGATCCGTCCGGTGCCATTCCCATCGAAATGGCGACGCAGGGCTGGAACCAGGCCTTCGACAAGATGGGCGCTTTTGCGGGCGGCCTTTAGGCCGACACAGAATACGGCAAGCAGGGTAGGGCATTGGCCATGACATCCAAAGGCATGAAATCTGAAACCGAACTCAACCTGACACGGGTGTTCAAGGCACCCCGTGCAAAAGTCTACGAAGCATGGTCGAAACCGGAACATATTCGCCACTGGGCATGCCCGGACGCGTTCACCATCCCCGACGTCGAGATCGATTTTCGAACGGGCGGCGTCACACGCGTCTGCATGCGCGCGCCGGATGGATCCGACCACTGGTCAGAGGGGCATTATCTGGAAGTGGTCGAAGGCGAACGGGTTGTTTCGGAAACGACAGTCGGTGGCGATGACCCAATGTTTTCTGCGATCACGACGGTCACATTCGAGGACCATCCGGAGGGCACACTTGTAACGGTTCATCAGAGCTACACGCTTTACAAGCCAGGGGTTGAAACCGCAATGAAAGGCGCGCCGACGGGTTGGGGGCAGACGCTCGACAAGCTGGAACGGCTTCTGGCGGGCATGATTGGCTAGCTCTCGGATCGCAGAACGCTGCGCACGCGCGGCATGATCCGGCGACTGACCGGCACACTGGCACCCGTTGAGAGTGTCAGCGTGCCGACGCCATTGGCATCACGCGTCAATGTGATGACGAAGGCGGTATTGACGATGTGCGAGCGATGAACACGCAAGAATGTATCCGGCAGCTTGCCTTCGAGCTCATTGAGACTGGCTGTGTAGAGGCCGGTTTGACCCTCACCGAAATGTATTTCGACATAATCCCCCGCCGCTGCCAGATGAGCAATGCGATCGGTCGCGATCCGTTCGACCTTGCCTGCACTTGTGAGCTGTAGCTCCGCGGGATCTTCCTTTTGTTGCGCTTGCTGGAGCGCCATTTCCAGACGCTCGGCGTGCGCGCTTGTTGTTGCGATTTGTCGCCGCGCGCGGATCAGCATCTGGGCCTGCTCAAAGAAGAGCAGGATCAGGAAAATCGACCCCGCATAGAAGACATGGGTGTCGAGAAAGGCGTTTTCGAAATGATAGATGCTCGCAATGGTCACGAGGCCACCGATTAGAAACATCCAGGCGGTGGGCTTTCGCCTGATGGTCCACATCATCAGGCCAAGGGTTGCAAAGGCAATGGGCACGAAAATGCCCAGCAAGGCTTTGAGGTCATAGCTGGGAGTGAGGATAATCACGACACCGGTAACCAGAGCGGTCATGGCGACCAGACTCCAGCGAAGAATAGCGCTCAGGCCGGAAAATCGCTTCAGCGTATAGGCAAATACCATCAAGCTGGACAGAGACGCCAATCCGACGACCGAAAACAGCCGAATATCATGGAGCGGATAGGCATAACCGAACAAGCCGCGACTGGTCTCCGCAAGGAGCTGTACAGCCATGAACAGCGAGAACAGTGTCAGGATCGCCGCGGCCTCCCGGCGCTGTCCGCGCAGGGCCAGGATCGCAAAGACAAAAATCGCCAGAATGAAAACGCCGAGATTAACCAGGGCGGGCCAGTAATTGCGTGCGGCCCAATCACTTGCCCCGCCATAAGCGCTCATCCCGACGGCGTGGACCGGGTTTTCATAGTGCAATCGGCCGTGATGCGAGGCCATCCGCAAGACCACGCGGTTTTCGCCAATTTGCATGGCTTCGGGCGGTACAAAGAAAACGGTATCGATACGTCCGGGACTTTCACTGGCCCGGTCAAAACCGACCTGTCCATTTGACCCGAGGGCAA
>CAXBKM010000324.1:0-2679 GCA_963976265.1 uncultured Maricaulaceae bacterium | reverse complement strand
CGGCTTTGCGCTCTGCAATCTCGTCGCGTTTATAGGCTTCAATGCGCGCCAGCGCGCTCATGCTTCGCCCCGGGAAATCGCCGCCATACGATCAAGCGATTGCCGCGCTGCACCGTTGGCAATCGCCGCCCTGGCTTTTTCTGCGCCGTCTTTGAGATCGGTCGCAATGTCTGCGATGACCAGGGCTGCAGCGGCATTAAGCACGACGATGTCACAAAAGGGACCGGTCTCTCCGTCCAGTACGCGGCGCAAGGCGTCCGCATTGTCGTTTGGGCTTCCACCAATCAGATCATCCAGACTGGCGGTTGGCAGACCCGCGTCTGCGGGGGTCAATGTGAACCGGGTGATTTGACCGTTATTGAGTTCCACGACATCGGTCTCGCCCGTGGTTGTAATCTCGTCGAGCCCGTCGCGGCCACGCACCACCCATGCACGTTCTGCACCGAGCGTATCGAGCGCTTGGGCGACAGGGTCCAGCCACCGTTCATCGAATACGCCCAGCAGTTGGCGCTTGGCACCGGCCGGATTGGCGAGCGGGCCCAGCAGGTTAAAAATTGTCCGTGATCGCAAGGCTTTACGGGCTGCCGCAACATGACGAACGGCCGAATGATGGGCGGGTGCAAACAGAAATCCGACATTGGCCTCAGCCAGAGCCTTCTCGACCAAATCAGGACCGGCCGTCATGGAAACGCCAAGCTCTGCAAGGACTTCGGAGGATCCTGATTTCGAGGACGCCGCCCGGTTGCCGTGCTTGGCGACCTTCGCGCCTGCGCCTGCTGCGACAAGGGCAGCGGCGGTTGAAATATTATATGTTCCCTTGGCGTCACCTCCGGTACCGCACGTATCAATTGCCCCGTCTGGCGCGGTGATTCCGGTCATCCGAGCACGCAGCGCCCGGGCGCCTGCAGCCAGGTCTTCCGGGCGTTCACCGATGGCGGCAAGGCCGATCAGAAAACCGCCGATTTCAGCATCGCCGGCATCGCCGTCCATAAGGATCGAGAACGCGCCTGAAATGGCCTGGCTGCCGGGACGTTCACCACGTGTAAACGCCTGAATACATTCGATAAGCGCGCTCATGCCGCTTGCTTGTCTGGCTGGTGGCTCAAGGCAAGAAAGTTTTTGAGCAAGGCATGCCCCTGTTGTGAAGCGATGGATTCAGGGTGAAACTGAACGCCGTGCAAGGGGCGTGTTTTATGGCGCAAGCCCATGATTTCATTGTCTTCGGTATGAGCGTTGACGATAAGGTCAGCGGCGACACTGTCCGCCTCAACCGCGAGGCTGTGATAACGCGCGGCGACAAACGGGTCGGGCAGGTTTTCGAACACGCCGCTGCCGTCATGATGCACCGGACTGGTCTTGCCGTGCATGATCGATTTGGCTTGGATAATTTTGCCGCCATAGACGTGGGCGATGGCCTGATGGCCAAGGCAAACGCCCAAAATTGGCAAATGATCCGGAGCCTTGGCGATAAGGTCGGTGCAAATTCCCGCATCTTCCGGGCGCCCGGGGCCCGGGGATATCAGGATCGATGTATAGGCCCCGCCCAGCGCATTTTCGACGCTGATCGCATCATTGCGTACGACGTGGGCGCGCGCCCCCAATTCCTCGACATAGTGGACGAGGTTGAAGGTAAAGCTGTCATAATTATCGATGATGAGGAGCATCGTTTGACCTGCGTTTCTTGGCTGTCAGACTAGGGCAGGTATGCCGTCTTTCCAACGTCCATTGGCTGTTAATTCGCCGTTAAGTCTCGTTTAACCGAAGCGGCAGCCAATTGTGCCCATGACGCGGCCCAAGACATCCAGAAACCACCGATCCCGGCGCACGATTTCCTCGCCGATAATCGGGGTCGCGGCAATGATCGCGGCGAGTGCCTTCGCGATGGGCGCTTTTGCTTTTGAAGTGGGTGTTCAGTCGGCCCAAATCGCGCCGATCGCAAGCGTGGTCGAAACGTCGCCGCCGGAGCCGGTTGGGGCGACACGATCTGATGCAAATTCGGTTATGCAAGCCGGGGATAGTGACGCAAGCAATACGGGGATAAGCGCTGACGGTCCTATCATTGTGCTGGTCATTGATGATGTGGGTGTTGATGCGGATAATTCTGCGCGCGCCATTAATCTGAACCAGCCTGTCACGATCTCAATTCTGCCCTATGCGGACAATGCGAGCGGGCTCGATGCGATGGCGCGAATGCGCGGCCATGAGACTTTTATCCATCTGCCAATGGAACCTGAGGGCCTCGCCGATCCAGGGCCTCATGCATTGACCCGTCATCTAAGCGCTGAAGACACCCGTGCGCGCGTGCGTTGGGCGATCGAGCAAATTCCCGGCGCGACGGGGTTGAACAATCATATGGGCAGCGCTGTAACGCAAGATGCGGCCCGGATGCGGACCATTTTGTTGCCCCTGGCCGGACGCGATCTGATGTTTCTGGATTCCCTGACCGCACCGGACAGCCGCGCTTTTGCCGTCGCGCGCGATCTGGGGCTGACGGCGCTGCGCCGCGATATCTTTATTGATCACGAAAACTCAGCTGCCGCGATTATGGATCGTCTGAGCGAGATTGAACGCCATGCCGAGCGAAATGGCTTTGTGATTGCGATTGGGCATCCCAGAGGCCTGACGATGGACGCGCTGGAGGTCTGGATTCCCGACGCTGTTTCGCGTGGCTATCGCTTC
>CAXBKM010000323.1:0-2681 GCA_963976265.1 uncultured Maricaulaceae bacterium | reverse complement strand
TGTCTTCCCCTCGGCCATTCAGAGTGTGATCACCGATATGGTGCCGGAGACCAACGGCGTGATGCGCGTGCTGGCGGATTTCGAAGGCCATACCTCGCAGGGTGCGCTGAAAGTGCTGGTCGAGCGGGGGCCCGGTCGCTCGCCCGATCAGGACGCGGCGCTCAAAAAATCGATCGAGACGCACTTGCGTAACTCCCTCGCCTTCAAGGCCGATGTCCGCATTGTCGATGTCGATACGTTCGAGAAGCCGGGCGCGGTCAAGGTCGCGCTCACCCTGCGGGAATATGCAGATCTGCCGGACGCGGCGACGTAATCGCGGCCATCACGCAAAATTTGAAAAACAGAGGGTAGGAAAATGGATCTTGGGCTTACAGGAAAGCGGGTGCTGATCACCGGCGCTTCGCAAGGCATTGGCGAAGGGCTGGCAGAGGTTTTTGCCGAAGAGGGCGCGAACCTCTTTCTCGTCGCCCGGCAGGAGGACCGGCTGAAGGAAATCGCCAAACGCATGACAGAGGCCTATGGCGTCACGGCGGAGTATTTCCCGGCCGATTTCACGAAAAAAGGCGATATCGACAAGGTCCATGCGGCGGCGGGCGATATTGACATTCTCGTCAATAATGCGGGCGCCATCCCGGGCGGCGACGTCTGGCAGGTCGGCGCCGATGACTGGCGGCCGGGCTGGGATGTCAAGGTGATGGGCTATATCGACATGACGCGACTGTTTTACGCCAGCATGAAGGCGCGCGGCCATGGCATCATTCTCAACAATATCGGCAATGGCGGGGAGAATTTCGATTTCCGCTATATTGCGGGAACGACGGGGAATGCGGCGCTGATGGCCTTTACCAAGGCCATGGGCGGGCACAGTCTCGCGGATAATATCCGCGTGGTCGGCGTCAATCCGGGGCCGGTCGCCACGACCCGCATCGACAAGATCATGAAAGCTCGCGCCAAAGAACGCTGGGGTGATGAAAGCCGCTATGGGGAGCTGCTGGCCAATTATCCGCTCGGCCGGGCGGCGACGGTGCGCGAAATCGCCGATCTGTTCGCCTTTCTCGCCTCCGACCGGTCCAGCTATACCTCGGGCGTGATCTTCACCGTCGATGGCGGCATCACCTCGAACATGTCCATCGGCGGATAACGCCTGCAATCGAATTTTTGCGAGTTTTAGCTAGTCAGTCCCCAAGCTTCCTTACAATATGTTCTGGATTGACAGCTATCGCTCGGCAAAGTAATCTAACATTTGTTAGGAAAATGATTTTTGGGCCAATAGGACCTCGATGCGGGGAGCATAATCAACTTTGACGAAGGCTTTGCCGTAAAATGAAGACGCGTCAATGGGATAGAAACCAGTGGCGCAGTTGGCTTATGGGTTGTTCCTGAAAAATCATAGATCGTTCAAATATGTCATCGGCAATGGTGGCTTGATAGAAAAGAAAGAATATAAAAATGACTGACCGCTATGCTAGTTACAACAAACTGAAATTCGACTATCCGGCGGATCGCGTCCTGCGCATAACCTTCAGTAATCCGAAGTCCTTCAACTCCGTCGATGCGGAAACCCATACCCAGATGACCGACATCTGGCGCGATATCGACCGCGATCCGGACATTAACGCCGTCATCGTCACCGGTGAAGGCAAGGCATTTTCGGCGGGCGGCGATTTCGGGCTGATCGAGAAAATGACCGGCAATTTCGAAGAGATCATGAAAACCTGGAAGGAAGCCAAGGATCTCGTCTACAACATCATCAACTGCAACAAGCCGATCATTTCCGCAATTAATGGCCCGGCGGCCGGCGCAGGGCTGGTTGTCGGCATTCTGGCCGATATTTCCATCGCCGGAAAGCGCGCGAAAATTGTCGACGGCCACCCCCGGCTCGGCGTTGCCGCAGGCGATGTCGCCGCCATTATCTGGCCGCTGCTGTGCGGCATGGCGAAGGCGAAATATTACCTGCTGACCTGCAAGCCCGTCTCCGGCGAGGAAGCGGAACGCATCGGTCTTGTGTCGCTCTGCGTCGAGGATGACGAGTTGCAGGAAACCGCCCTCAACATCGCGACGGAAATGGCCAACGGGGCGCAAAGTGCGCTGCGCTGGACAAAATACTCGCTGAACAACTGGCTACGTCAGGCCGGGCCGATTTTCGATGCCTCGACGGCGCTCGAAATGCTCGGCTTCATGGGCGAGGACGTCAAGGAAGGCGTCGCGTCGCACCGCGAAAAGCGTCCGCCGAATTTCCGTAAAGACTGTCCGTTGTAATTTATCAGATATGCGTGCCTCTCCCTTCGGGGAGGGGCGTTTTCAGGTTTTCTCGTCCTCTGATGGTTCCCGCGCGGCAAGGCTCCTGTTCTGATGCCGGGTGAGGCGGATCGGTCGGGTTGAGTGAGTTAGAAATAAACCGCTGTTTGTGATGATACAGGCGCGGGCGGCGGCCGGACCTGCCAAGAGTCTTAAAAGATAGTATTAGATTCCCCGCAGGGGTTTTTCCTATAGGGTTGCTGATTTTAATGTCATGAAGGTCAAATCGGGACCGGGGTTCCCGCCCGGAATATCCTGTCATATAAGCATATTATAGCATTCCCCGGCAGGATTTGCAACCTTTGATTTTAAAGACACACCAAGGGGTTGATATTTTTGGAGAAAGGCAAGGAGAGTCTGTCCGGACAGGCGGCAATTTCAAG
>CAXBKM010000322.1:0-2682 GCA_963976265.1 uncultured Maricaulaceae bacterium | reverse complement strand
TATTCCCAGCTCGAGGCCTGCCTGATTGCGACACGACTGGCCGATCCGGCACCCACATCTCCTCCGCCTGACGACCGCGCCGAGACGGTCGCGCTTCGTTCCGCTTTATCTGAAAGATTGACCGATGCCGATTGAAATCCTGATGCCCGCTTTGTCGCCCACCATGGAGGAAGGCAATCTAACCGCCTGGCACGTCAAGGAAGGCGATACGGTCACATCCGGCATGGTGTTGGCCGAAATCGAGACCGACAAGGCGACGATGGAGGTTGAGGCCGTCGATGAGGGCGTGGTCGGTAAAATCCTCGTCGCGGAAGGCACTGAAGGCGTGAAGGTCAATGCCATTATCGCGCTCCTGCTCGAAGACGGTGAGGACAAAAGTGCGCTGGACGGGGCGGGCAAGGCTGCAAAAGATTCCACCCCTTCACCCCAACCCTCTGCCCCTGAAGGGGGCGAGGGAAAATCGCAAACCGCCACCTCTCCCACCTCGGGGGGAGAGGTCGCGAAGGCGCAGCCAGAGCGGGTGAGGGGGGCAAGCCAGTCCAGCGACCGCATCAAGGCCTCACCGCTCGCGCGGCGAATGGCCGAGCAGGCCGGGATTGATCTGTCGTCACTCAGCGGATCCGGTCCCAATGGACGGATCGTCAAGCGTGATATCGAAGGCGCGGACAAGGGCGCGGCACCAGCCAGTGAACAGCCTGCGGCCGCAACGCCGGTACCGGCAGGCGCGCCGGCCAAAGTCATCGATGCGGACGAGCCGCTGGCTGCGTCCGGCATTCCGGCCTCGCGCTATACGATTGAAAAAGCCGATAATATTACGAAAATATCAGCCAAACGCCTGACTGAATCCTTCCGCGATGTGCCGCATTTCCCGTTATCGGTGGATTGCCGCCTCGATGCGCTGCTGGCGTTCCGCAAACAGGTCAACGACAAGGCACCCGAAGGCGTGAAAGTCTCGGTCAACGATATTCTCATCAAGGCATCGGGCCTGGCGCTGAAACGCGTTCCGGCGGCTAATTCCTCCTGGATTGAGGATGGCCGGATTGCCCGTCACAAACATGCCGACGTGTCGGTTGCCGTGGCGATTGAGGGCGGGCTCATCACGCCAATCATCCATGATGCCGACGCGAAGGGGCTCGCGCAAATCTCGACCGAGATGAAAGATCTCGCGGCCCGTGCGCGGGATCGCAAGCTGAAACCGGAAGAGTTCCAGGGCGGTACCTTCTCGCTCTCCAATCTGGGGATGATGGGAATAAAATCTTTTGCCTCCATTTTGAACCCGCCGCAGGGCATGATCCTGTCGGTTGGCGCAGGCGAGGAACGCCCGGTCATCACAGATGGCGCGCTCGCGAAAGCCATCGTCATGACGGTTACGCTGACCTGTGATCACCGTGTCGTGGACGGCGCAACGGGCGCACAGTGGATATCCGCCTTCAAGGGCTTCATTGAAGACCCGGTGACGATGTTGATGTGACCTGAGCGATAGCGAAGGTCATCCCGGACCTGATCCGGGATCAGGAAGTATCACACGCGGTCCCAGCGAAGGCTGGGACCCAGTCTTTTCATTCGCTGGACTCCTGCCTTCGCAGGAGCCGCGTGGTTTGAGCGCTGAGGGAAAAACATGACCGACGCCATTTCCATCGCCGATAAACACACGCTGTTCTCCGACCGCTGGAGCCCAAAGTGCATTGCGGGCTTTGACGATTACGATGTGAAAATTGCCAAGATTGAAGGCGAATTCGTCTGGCACGATCATGAGCATGAAGACGAGCTCTTCCTGTGCACCAAAGGCCGCTTGCGCATTGAACGCGAAGGCATGGATCCAATCACTCTGACAGAGGGCGAAATCTATGTCGTGCCCAAGGGCCTGCGCCACAAGCCGATCGGTGAACCCTATGCCGAAATCATGCTGATCGAACGCAAAGGCGTGATCAATACGGGCACAGAGGGCGGCGATCTGACGGCTGTGGTTGAGGAAATTTAATTTCGCGTCATGCCGGGGCGTGTCCCCGGCATCCAGTTGTGCCTATGGACCACAGGGACAAGCCCTGTGGTGACGCACTGAACTAACGGGGATCGCCATTGCTAGCCCAACCCAAACCGCTTCAACGCTGCTCGTGCAATCGGCTCGCCCCATTCCTGAACGAAGTGACCACCATCGGCGATTTCCATGGGTTCTGGGCAATTCCGGATCACTTTGCGCATGGCGTGCATGGCGGGCGGGCCCAGGACCGGGTCCTGCATGCCAATCGCCATGAAGCTTTGACCATCCCAGTCCTGACTCCAGAATTTCGCCGCGGCTAGACCGGTATCAACACCCTCCATATCCGGTGAAGTTTGTACCAGCGCCGGAAAACGCCTTACGCCCGCCTTGTATCGATCGTCAGGGAAGGGCGCGTCATAGGCCGCTTCTTCGGCCTCGGTCAGGATGGGTGTGGCGCGCTTCATCAATCCGCCGACCGGGAAGTCTGGCGTGTTGGCGACATAATCGCGCCAGGCGTCAAAACCGGGCCCGGCCGGGCGGCCAGTTCCAAGACCGGTATTCATGATGATCAGGCGGGTGAAACGATCCGGATAATCCATCGGAATGGTCAGGCCGAGCAATCCGCCCCAGTCCTGGCAGACCAGGCAGACATTGTTCAAATCCATGCGCTCAAGGAAGGCCTTGAGCATGTTGCGATGAAA
>CAXBKM010000321.1:0-2701 GCA_963976265.1 uncultured Maricaulaceae bacterium | reverse complement strand
TTGTCGGCATTTGATCGCAATCCGGCGGGTGCACGTCCGTCTCTCGATGCTTCGGTCGCGCGATAGAGGCAGAACAGCCGGATATAGCCCTTGTCATCCCGGCTCAGACTGGTGTCATCAAGTCGACCGCACAAACGTTCCAGGCCTTGAATGGCGGGTTTTGTCTTGCCGGATTTCAGGTCGATCAGCGCTTGGACCAGCGCGACTTTCCAGCCCGCTTCAGCGAAATCCGGTTTCTTGGGCGAGGCCGACAATTCATGACGCGCTGCGTCCAGATCGTCCTTGCCAAGCGCAATAATGGCGGCGTCGGCCGCACGCAGGGCCGTTTCGATCTGCTCGTGGCGACGGTCTGCGCCCTTGCGTCCCAAAATCATGCTTCTGTCCAAACTCAAATACGGGGCCGAGCGTCGATCGCTTTGGCCTACATCGCTTGGTAGCGCATGATGGCCGGTCCGAGAATGACAACAAACAGTACGGGCAGGAAAAACACGATCATCGGCACGGTCAGCTTGGCAGGCAGAGCGGCGGCTTTCTTCTCGGCATTGGCCAAACGCATATCCCTGTTTTCCTTGGCCATAACCCGTAATGCCTGTCCCAGCGGCGTACCATATCGCTCGGCCTGGATGAGCGCGGTTGCAACGGCTTTGACGCCGGGATGGTTGGTCCGTTTGGCGAGATTTTCATAGGCCGAACGCCGGTCTTGCAGATAGGACAGCTCGGCCGTTGTCAGGGATAATTCTTCAGCCAGTTCAATTGATTGGGACCCAATCTCGCCGGACACTTTCTGGAATGCCGCTTCAATGGACATGCCCGCTTCAACGCAGATCAGCATCAGGTCGAGCGCATCGGGAAAGGCCATCATGATGGATTGTTTGCGCTTGGTCGCGGCATTCGTCAGATAGAGGTTTGGCGCGTAATAGCCCAGCATGCCCAGACCCAGTGCCGCACAGATTCGCGTGATGGTCGGCAGGCCGAAATCATTGACATAAAACAGATAAATACTGGCTCCGGCCAGAAGAAAAATGGGCGAGGCGAGGCGAAAAAAGTAAAACGCCGTGACCGGCCCATTACCGCGAAACCCGGCCTGGGTGAGCTTGTCTTTCAGCTCTGGGTCCTCGAAGAGCGTTTGCAGATTCAGGCGCTCAACCACGCCTTTCATGACACCCTTTTCGTCTTTTCCACGCAGTTTTGAACCATGAGCCTGATCCATCGCTTCACGCGATTTGCGGCGCAATTCCTCACGGCGATTTCGGACCGACTGAATTCTTTTGTCGAGCTTGTCGGCCCCTATTGAGGGCGCGGTCAGTGTCACAATCGTCGCGAAGACGGCGATGGCCGCAACCGCCGCCCAGAGGACTTGCGGGTTGGTGACGAGACGAGCGAGATCTTCCATGTCTGTGACCGACCTCTAATGCTTGAAGTTGATCATGCCGCGCATCATCATAATCCCAAGGCCCATCCAGAGACCACCGCCCAGCAGCATTAACTGTCCTTTGGGCTCGGTGAACATGGGCGTCATGTAGGACGGCGTGGTAAAATAGACAATCGCCAGAACACCGGGAGGCAATGAGCCGATAATCATTGAGGAGGCCTTGGCCTCCGATGACAGGGCGCCGATTTTCTCGCGCATCATTTTTCGCGCGCGCAAAACGGCTGACAGATTGCCCAGCGCCTCGGCGAGGTTACCACCGGTCTTTTGCTGGATCGTCAAAACTGTGGCGAAGAAATTGAGCTCTGGCAGCGGCATGCGCTCGACCATTTTCTTGACGCCATCTTCCAGCGAGACGCCAACTGATTGAGCTTCCACCAGTTTTCCAAATTCAGACCCCACCGGGTCGGGCGATTCACGGGCGATGACTTTCAGACATTCATTAAGCGGCAGGCCGGATTTTACGCCGCGTACAATTATGTCGAGCGCGTTTGCAAATTCGGCAGTGAATTTCTTTTGGCGACCGGACACTTTCATGCCGAGATACCAGCGCGGCACACCGAGCCCGGCGGCGACTGTGATCCCGGCAGACACCAACAGGCTTTGCCCGGTTATCAGGGCCAGGGCCAATGCAATAACGGCCAGAACGCCCGATCCGATCCAGAAGGCTGTCGGTTTGAACGAGAAGCCGGCCTGTTCGATTTTCGATTTCAGTGTCACCGCTTTCTTGCGGGCATTTTTTTGCTTTTCCTCGATGTCTTTCAGGGATTCCTGGACCTGCCGTCGGCGCTGCGCCGTTTGATCGAGTGCCGAGGTCTGGCGTTTTCCACGCGAGATTGAATTGCCGACGGCAATGGCTTTGCGTCGGCTGGCCTTGCGGCCATCGCCCATCGCACCAACCGCGACCCAGCCAACGCCTGCGACCGCGATGAACGCCGCAAAGGCGGCTGCCAGAAGGGTGAGATCAATGCCGCCCATCAATCCTATCCTTCTGCTTCATCGAGCGCGGCTGCGAGCTCGCGTTCCAGACCATAATAGCGCGCGCGGTCCCAGAATTTCGGACGGGCAATACCGGTCGAAACATGCTTGCCACTGACATTTCCGTCGGCGTCTTCGCCATCCATTTCATAGACGAGGAGGTCTTGCGTCACGATGACATCGCCTTCCATGCCGATCACTTCACTGACATGGGTGATTTTGCGTGTACCGTCGCGCATGCGTGCGGCCTGGATCACGACGTCGATGGATCCAGCAATCATCTCGCGAATGGTC
>CAXBKM010000320.1:0-2714 GCA_963976265.1 uncultured Maricaulaceae bacterium | reverse complement strand
CCCTCACCTTTCAGCAAATGGTCCTGCCCCACGACCTCATCGAGGGTTTTCGGGCGAAGGCGGTCGGCCAGCGGACGCGGCGCACCATCATCCAGACCGGCGGCTTCAAACAGATTGCTCATTTGTGTAGCTTAAGGGTATTCGCACAGACCGCGAAGAGGAGACCTGACATGATGGACGCTGTTGCCCCTTACTTGAGTGTGCGTGGTGGAAGCGCGGCGATTGAATTCTACAAAACCGCTTTCGCGGCAGAAGAGCTCGAGCGCTATGAGTGGGAGGGCAAGCTCGGTCACGCGACGCTGAAGATCAATGGCGGTGTGGTTATGCTGGCCGATGAATTCCCTGACATGGAAGCGCAGATCGGCAATGTCGCGCCCGATACGCTGGATAGGCGCACAACATTCACCATCAATCTGACGGTTGACGATACCGATGCCTGGTTTGACCGCGCCATCAAGGCCGGCGCGATATCGGTGCGCGATCCGTCAGACGAGTTTTATGGCCGCAATGCCAAAATCCGCGACCCGTTCGGCCATGTCTGGGCTTTCGTGACGTTGAAGGAAGATCGCAGCGCCTAAAGCTGCAATGTCCGCTCCATGCGTTGGCCGCGACGTTCAATCGCGATAGGCCAGTCCTTCATGTCGTCGGCGTCAAACACCGTGTTGGTCAGATCATCTACGCTGTCGATGGGCGTATTCTGAAGCTCCAGAACACGGTCGCCGGGACGGAAGCCGAAATAATCCGCCGCCGAGCCACGCTGGACCGACAATACAATCACGCCGCGCGCGAAGGGATCAAAGCCGATCTCCTCGTTAAACGCAGGCGAGAGATTCGCCACTTCCGCGCCGGCCAGCGGATTGCGGCCATCTATGATCTGGCGCGACGGTGACGGGCTTTCCGGCGCCATTCCAACCGGGACCGAAAGCCTGCGCTCCGATCCATCACGCAGCACGGTGAAATCCGCATTATCGCCCACAGCGCGTGTGGCATAGCGAAAGCGCGCGCCGGGCTCGTCATTGATGTCGACACCATCAATCGCCAGCACAATGTCACCGCGGCGCAACCCGGCCTCATCAGCGGCGGCACCTGGATAAATATCGGAAATCAACGCGCCGCGTGGGCGGTCAAGGTCCAGAGATGCCGCGATATCGCCTGTGACGGTTTGCAGGCGCGCACCCAGCCAGGGCTGGATCAGTTCGCCCTCGGTCAAGGCGGCATCAACGATACGGCGCACCATCTCAATCGGAATGGCGAACCCAATGCCGTTTGACCCGCCTGAGCGCGAATAGATTGCCGAATTCACGCCGATCAGCGCGCCATCCATATTCACCAGCGCGCCGCCGGAATTACCCGGATTGATCGCCGCATCGGTCTGAATGAAGAAGGCAAAGTCAGAGACACCCACTTCGGTGCGGGCCAGCGCCGAGACAATGCCTGACGTCACGGTCTGGCCTACGCCAAACGGATTACCGATGGCGAGCACCAGATCGCCGATTTCTGCCGCGCCGGCTTGGGCAAATGGCAGTGCGGGCAAGGGCTCCTCTGGATTGATCCGCAGCACGGCCAGATCGGTGCGCTCATCAGCCAACAAGATTTCAGCGTCAAATTCTCGGCGGTCATTGAGGACAACGCGCAACTCGGTCGCGCCCTGCACGACATGATTGTTGGTGACGATCACACCCGACGGATCGATGATTACGCCTGAACCCAGTGAGCTCTGGGTTTGGGAGCGTGGACCCTGGCGGCCAAAAAAGCGCTCAAAAAAGGGATCCATTGCCGGGCGCTGGACGGTACGCGATGAAAACACATTGACGACGGCTGGCGCCGCTTCGCGGACAATCGGCGCAAAGGATAATTGCATCTGGCCTTGCGTTTCCGGAATTGTCCGGAAGCTCGGCTCGGCCAGTGTATCGCTGACGCCCGTCGACGACGTCAGAACGGCATCATCGACCTCCTGGGCCTGGCAGGCCGTGGCGAGGCCCAGTGAGAGCAGCGAAGCAGCAAGAAAAATAAATCGGGTCATGGCGGCATCCTTGTTTGTTCGCATTACGCATCATCAGATAAGAAAAAGGCGGCATTGCGCAAGCAAGCCGCCTTTCTCATGAACACATGATGACGAGAGTCTTACTCGTCCGTAGCCTCGAACTCGGCTTCGCGGGCACGATCGCCAGCGCCGCGCGCCTCAGGGTCACGATCCACCAGCTCAATCACAGCCATTGGCGCATTGTCACCATGACGGAAACCGGCCTTGAGAACGCGGGTGTAACCACCGGGGCGCTCTGCATAACGTGGGCCCAGTGTCTCAAACAGCTTGCCGACTTGCGTGGTGTCGCGGACCTTGGAAATGGCCTGACGACGCGCGTGAAGGTCGCCGCGTTTGGCAAGCGTAATGAGCTTGTCCATGAAGGGCTTCATTTCCTTGGCTTTCGGCAAGGTCGTGACGATTTGTTCGTGCTCGATCAGCGACGCGGCCATGTTTGCGAACATGGCGTTGCGGTGCGTGGTTGTGCGACCGAGTTTACGATGGGCGATGCCGTGACGCATGGCGTAGTCTCCTTTGAGCGGTGCTTGGCCAGATGGCTCAAGCGTGCTCGTCGAACCGTTTTGCGAGATCTTCGATATTCTCTGGCGGCCAGTTTGGCGCTTCCATACCGAGGTGGAGGCCCATCTGAGCGAGGACTTCCTTGATCTCATTGAGTGATTTGCGACCGAAA
>CAXBKM010000319.1:0-2740 GCA_963976265.1 uncultured Maricaulaceae bacterium | reverse complement strand
GTGCCAGACTTGCAGCGACAACAAGCCCCAGAACGGGTCGCAAACCGGACATGATTGTCTCCCTCAAGACTTCGGGTTGAGGAGTATGCTATGATTTTCGGATGGACTAAAAATACAATATTTATAACGTTTTCGAGAGGTTTGTGCACTTTTGGTTAGGACCGGTCTCCATAAAAATCGCTTTCGCGCCAGGCTTCTACGCCATGTTTGGCGATGACACTGCCTGCCGCAACCATCGGCAATGCCAAGAGCGCGCCCAAAAACCCGAATAGCGATCCGCCGACGAGCAGGCCGACCATGATCCACAAGGGATGTATCTTGAGCTGATCACCGACCAGGCGCGGTGCCAGGAAGACCGTCTCGAGCAATTGCGCGATGCCGTAAATCCCGACAACCGCCAAGACCGGCCAGATTGTGTCGTACTGATTGGTCGCAACCAGTAGGGCCAGCACGAAGAAAATCAGATTGCCGACCACGGGAATAATTGAAGACACACCGGTCAAAATGCCAATGGCGACCGAATAATTCAGGCCCAGCGCAAACAGGGCCGCAGCGTGATAAACCGATTGCACCAAAACCACGGCGGCCTGCCCTCGGACATATCGGGCCAGCTGGATATTGGTCTCGCGGGCAATGTGTTTGACATCGCGCGCATACCGGCGCGGCGGCAGGCTGGAAAGCGTCTCGGTTACACTCGGCCAGTCTTTCAGGAAAAAGAACAGAACGACCGGTGTCAGAAAAGCCAGCAGGGTGCCAGACAGCGCTCCGGAGAGGGAGCCCGCAATTTTGCTGCCGATGGATTGTAGCGGATTGCCTTCACCAAAAAGCGACTCGACCGACAATTCAGGGATCACGAGGCCAAATTGCGCAGCCATCTGCTGGCCGGTTGCAACCGCGCTGTCGATCAGCGCAGGCAAGCGTTCAACCAGATTGCCGCCCTCTATGATCAGTATGGGCATGATTGCGGCGATGGGACCGAAGATAAAAATTACGGCCAACAGGGTTGAGGCAAAGGCCGCCAGTGCGCGCGGCGCTTTCCATTTGCAAAACTGCTTGGTCAGCGGCTCCAGCAGGACTGCCAGAAACGCCGCGATCAGGAAGGGCAGCAACACCGTTCCAGCCGTTCGCATGATCCAGAACAGTGCAAGAATTGCAATCGCAATCAGGACAAAGCGAATGTCGAGCGTGAGCTTCAAAATTTAATCCTCAACGGCAAAGATGGCGCAAACGTCTGCGGTGATGGTTTGCGGTGAAATATCTGCGGCAATGGCACCCGCCGCCAGCAGCATGATTTTCACAGAATGCATCATTGTCCCCTTGAATCACGACCCGGCGAACACGATACACTCAAAAGCCGTCCGATAGGAAAGTTGAAAACGCGATGTCTCCAGACGCCAAAACTGCCCGCTATGAGGAAGTCGCCAAGGAGATCGCTTCGGTGATCGCCGGCGAGACCAGCCGCATCGCACGCTATGCGTCTGCCGCATGCCTGTTGGCGCAGGCTTTCGCGCCGCGCTATTTCTGGACCGGGTTTTACGAAGTTGACCCTCAAAAGCCCGATGAATTGGTGGTCGGTCCCTATCAGGGAACGTTGGGGTGTTTGCGCATTCCGTTCGCCAGGGGTGTGTGCGGCGCAGCGGCGGCGACCGGAGAAACCCAATTGGTCGAGGACGTTCACGCCTTTCCCGGACATATCGCTTGTGACAGCCGGACCAATTCCGAGATTGTCGTCCCGGTGCGGGATGCATCAGGTCAAATCGTCGCCGTACTGGATGTCGATTCGGAACAACCCGCCGCATTTGACGCGATCGACAAGGCAGGTCTTGAGGCGATTTGCGCGACGCTTCTGACCGCGTGATCTGGCCTGTCAAACCCCGGACGCCGAAAGCCGCGATCACCACAGAACTGCGAAATCTGCGCCTCGGCGAAAGTGATATCACTTACACGCTGAAACGCAGTGCGCGTCGACGGACGATTGCCTTTCAGATTGATCACGAGGGGTTAAGTGTCCTGGTGCCCAGCCGCGCCAGCGATGGACAGATCTCGCGCGCCATTCAATCGCGCTTGACCTGGATTGAGGCGCGCCTCGCCGAATGGGCGACAAAACCCAAACCCGATGAAATCCGTTTCGAAACGGGCGATCAGCTTCCCTGGCGCGGCGAATTGCTGGACCTGATTGTGCGCGATCTGGACAAGGGCGTTCGTACAAGGATCGAAGCGACCGACACCACACTCACGGTTTGGGTTGATCCAGCCACGGTCGGAGCGATCCGCACGGCTGCTGTTCGCGGTGCGGTCAGGCGTTGGTATCGCAAACAGGCTGAAACCCATTTGACGCCGCGCGTTCTCGTCCACGCCGAAGCGCTGGGTCAAACGGTCAGCAAAGTAATGATCCGCGATCAAAAACGGCGTTGGGGCAGTTGCGACAGTCATGGCGCGATACGCCTGAACTGGCGATTGATCATGATGCCGGATGCCTTGTCCGATTATGTTTGTGCGCACGAAGCAGCCCATCTCATTGAAGCCAATCATTCACCGGCTTTCTGGGCGGTTGTGGAGCGACGGATCCCGGACTGGAAAGCCAGGCGAAAAGCGATCAATGAGCTGTCTGTGCAATTGCCGCTGCTTTAGAGCTGTCTCCCAAAAAGGTTGAAATACTCAAAATACACGTAAAAGGGGTATTCAGGTGATCAACACTCACTGGGAGGAGATATTATGAATCGCTTTTTCAAAACGACGC
>CAXBKM010000318.1:0-2744 GCA_963976265.1 uncultured Maricaulaceae bacterium | reverse complement strand
TCTGGTCGAGCAGGGCTTTGACGCCGATCTGGTCGCAAAGATCGAGAACATGCTGTACCGCACCGAATACAAGCGCCGACAGGCTCCGCCGGGCGTCAAAATTGGCGCGAAGAATTTTGGCCGTGATCGCCGCTATCCCATTACGAACAAATTCCGCGCCAGTCGCAAATAGACGGCGTGGTAATAGACTCTCACCAAACGCGTTGTGTTCTATTACTACGATTACCACGGTCTCTCTCCGGCACGTTTCGAACCGGGCATACTGGCATGGATGATGAGGGGCGGGGATAATGTCGACGACGTATTATTTTGCCTAAAGAAACTCATAATTCAGAGTTTAATTGCGCGGTATGAAATTCTGGCTGACCTCCATAATCATCCTTGTTGGAACGATCTCTATTTTGGTGGGGTTCGCAATATTTGTTACTTGCACAGACCTCTATGCCAGATATGACAGCTGGCGGACGCTGGATGCCACGACGATCCGTGGTGAAGCCATCGACTATGTCGAGCGCTACCGTATCGATCATGTTGGTGTTTGTGTTTATTCGGTAAACTGTGACTCTGCTGTCGCAATACTAACACCAATACCGAACCTGGAAGATCATGATTTCGATCTAACACGTGAGTTGATTTGGGCGCGCCGTTTTTATGGCGAATGTACTGGCAGAACCGCCAATATCGGTCTCCATTTAGTGGCTTTGGAGCCAGAACTCGATCCGCTTCGACCTTATGAGGAAACCGCTTGGTGGTCGTTTGGGACGGATCGGTTTCTCAGACGTAGTTCAAGCTTTTCCAGCGGATCATTCAGTGTCGAGAACTGGGAGAGATGCAGTCCTAAAAATTTCGCTTTCACGCGAATTGATGGGGCGATTGAGGAGCCTCGGCAGTGACGTTAGGTTCTCCGGCTCGACCGGAGGGGCCAGATTAGACCCCTGAACGTGTGGACCCGCTGGTCCCGAAATAGGCATGGATAATGAGGGGCGAGGACAAGACGGGTTGTATCAGGGCCGGGGCAAAGAGGCTTTTCTCCTTCCCCTTGATGGGGAAGGTGGCCCGAAGGGCCGGAAGGGGTGGGTTGCGCAGCCGTTCATGGTCTCACCCTCTTCGTCGGCTGCGTCGACGCCCTGATGGCGCCGAAACGCTCCACTGGAACGTTTCTTCGGCCTTCAACCATCAAGGGAGAGGAGAATAAGAGACCGAAGCCACACCCCCCGCTTGCCCGCGCGGCCCACAAACGCTAAGCCGCTGCGTCCAACTCCAGCAGGCAAAACATCATGACCGTCAAAGTCCGTTTCGCGCCGAGCCCGACCGGGAAAATCCATGTCGGGAATATCCGCACCGCACTGACCAATTTCCTCTATGCGAAGACGCAGGGCGGACAATTCGTGCTGCGCATTGATGACACTGATCTGGAGCGTTCCACCAAGGCGTTTGAAGACGGCATCAAGACCGATATGGCGTGGCTCGGCCTGCACTGGGACGACACATTCAACCAGTCGGACCGGTTCGCCAGCTATGATGCGGCGGCAGAAAAACTCAAAGCCGAGGGCCTGCTCTATCCCTGCTATGACACTGAGGACGAACTCGACCGCAAACGCAAGATCCAGCGCGCTCAGGGCAAGCCGCCGGTCTATGATCGTGCTGCGCTGAATTTGACCGAAGCCGATAAGGCGGCGTTCGAGGCCGAAGGGCGCAAAGCCCATTGGCGCTTCAAGCTGTCGGGCCATCCGGTGAGCTGGACCGATCTGGTGCGCGGCGAGACGACGATTGATACCGCCTCGCTGTCCGATCCCATCCTGATCCGCGGCGATGGCAGCTATCTCTACACCCTGCCGAGCGTTGTCGATGACATTGACTCTGGCATTACCGCGATCATCCGCGGCGAAGACCATGTCACCAATTCCGGCGCGCAGATAGAGGTTTTCCGTGCGCTGGGCGCTGAGGCACCGAATATGGGCCATCACCCGCTATTGGTTGGCGCGGACGGCGAAAAACTCTCCAAACGCCTCGGCACACTGTCGGTCGAGGGCTTGCGCGACGAGGAAGGGCTGGAACCGCTGGCTATCTTGTCGCTGCTGGCGAAGATCGGCACGTCCGATGCGGTTGAACCGCGCAGCAGTATCGACGCGCTGGCCGCCGACTTTGATCTGGACAAATTCTCACGTGCTCCGGCGCGCTTTGATCCTGAAGAGTTAAAGCGCGTGAATGCCAAACTCCTGCATGAAACGCCATACGAAGCGGTTCATGACCGATTGGCGGCGATGGACGCCGATGCCGGCGAAGATTTCTGGAATGCGGTTCGCGCCAATGTTGAAACCCTGAAAGATGCGGTGCCCATGGCCCGTCTGGTCAAGGGTCCGATTACGCCGGTGATTGAGGATAAAGGCTATATGGCCGAGGCCGCGCGCCTTCTGCCTGAAGGTGAGATGACCGGCGAAAGCTGGGGTGCATGGACCGCCGCGATCAAGGCGGAAACCGGTCGCAAGGGCCGTGATCTCTTCCTGCCTCTGCGTCAGGCACTGACGGGTGAAAATCACGGTCCGGAGATGGACAAACTCTTGCCGCTGATGGGCCGCGAGCGCGTTTTGCGACGGCTTCAGGGCTAGTTTTTAAAACTGCGTCATGCCTCGATATTGTCGAGGCATTTGGTGATGGTTTTTCCTTCCCCTTGATGGGGAAGGTGGTCGAGCGACTGCGAGACCGGAAGGGGTGGGTGACTTAGCCGTTTGTGTTTCTCACCC